>CAJPPS010000020.1 GCA_905372595.1 uncultured Capnocytophaga sp.
GCCATCCTCTCCAAAACGGAACCTAACCATATAGAAATCGGTTCAGGTATTGATTATATGGATAAGGAAGGGCGTATTCTTCGTGCGGATTATGGAGACATTTCTATTATGAGCCTTTATCTGCCTTCTGGAACTAATACGAATCGCCTTGATCACAAGTTACAATTTATGGCTGATTTTCAGGATTATATCAATCAGTTAAAGAAAACACACCCTAACCTTATTATCTGTGGAGATTATAATATCTGTCATGAAGCTATTGATATTCACGATCCTGTACGCAATGCGAATGTCTCTGGTTTTCTTCCTGTGGAACGCAAATGGTTAGATGATTTCCTAAAGAATGGCTTCATTGATAGTTTTCGCTTTTTGAACAAAGAACCTCATAATTATTCTTGGTGGAGCTATCGTGCCAATGCTAGAGCCAATAACAAAGGCTGGCGTATTGATTATTGCCTAGTGGCTCAACCTTTAGAAAATCGTATCCAAAGAGCCGCAATACTCCCTGAAGCCAAGCATAGTGATCATTGCCCTATTTTTGTAGAAATCAGTTAGATGAAAAATACTTCAACCAATCACTTATTAGTTATTCGCCTCTCTGCAATGGGAGATGTTGCTATTAGTATTCCTGTACTGACCGCTCTTACTGAGCAATATCCTGAGCTAAAACTCACTATAGTTACTCGTCCTCTTTTTGCTCCAATGTTCACCCATCTACCTAATTATCAGGTATTTCCTTTGGATCTGAAGAAAAAACATAAAGGCATTATAGGACTTTACAGACTATTCAAAGAACTGAAAAAAAATAGCCCAACAGGTATCGCTGACTTACATAATGTACTGAGAACAAATATTCTAAAATTATTTTTTTCTTTTTCGTCAGTTCCTTTTAAGCAAATCAATAAAGGGAGAAGTGAGAAAAAAGCGCTTACTCGAGCTAAAAATAAGATTTTTGTTCCTTTATTACCTAGCTATATACGCTATGCAAAAGTATTTGAATCCTTAGGATTTCCAATTACTTTAGAGAAAAACTACTTTGTCCCCTCTCCTCCCCTTTCTCAGAAGATACAAGATATGCTTTCCAAGTATAAAAATATTGGGATAGCTCCTTTTGCCTCTCATAAGGGAAAAGAATACCCTTTTGAGCAGATGAAAAAAGTTATTCTATCTATCTCTGAAAAATATCCTACTTTCAATATCTTTATCTTTGGAGGAGGAAACCGAGAGAAAGAGTTAGTACAATCACTTCCCTCGCTTAAGAATGTAAAGAATATGATAGGTATTCTTTCCTTTGCAGAGGAACTTTCTCTGATTGCCCACTTACAACTAATGGTTGCTATGGATAGCGGAAATGCTCACCTAGCAGCTATGTATGGTGTTCCTACAATTACTCTGTGGGGAGTAACACATCCTTTTGCAGGTTTTTATCCTTATGGGCAAGACTCATCAAATGCCCTATTAGCTGATAGAACTATTTTCCCATTAATTCCTACTTCCGTATTTGGCAATAAATATCCTGAAGGCTATGAAAAATCTATAACAACGATTTCTTTACAAGATATTTTAAATAAAATAGATTCTTTTTTAGAAAAATAAACTACTCTTATTCCCATTCTTTTTTATAACTTTGCAAAAAATCTAATTCGTATTTATGATACACTTTTTTTATGAACTTTCTTTTGAATTACCTAATGAAGAAAGTGATTTTAGGCGTTGGGTGCAACTTATCATTGCTTCTGAACGAAAAAAGGAAGGAGATATTAACTATATTTTCTGTAATGATGAGTATTTACATAAAATTAACGTAGATTACTTACAACACGATACCCTTACAGATATTATTACTTTTGATTATGGAAAGGATAATTTGCTCTCTAGTGATATTTATATCTCTGTGGAGCGCGTAGAGGAAAATGCCAAAGAATATAATATTGATTTCTCTACAGAACTTCTCAGGGTAATGGCACACGGAATCTTACACTTATGTGGTTACAAAGATAAGACACCTGAACAATCACAAGAAATGAGACAAAAAGAAGAAGAGAAAATGGCTCTTTTTCTTAGATAACAAAGAGGCTACTTTTGGAGTAGCCTCTTTTTCTTTAATCTCTATTGAATGAACTAATCTTTCATTCTTTCTACATAGGTACCTTTTTCAGTTTCTACTTTTATGCGATCTCCTTCGTTAATAAAAAGAGGAACATTCACAATAGCTCCTGTTTCCACTGTTGCTGGCTTGGTAGCATTGGTTGCTGTATTTCCCTTTACCCCTGGTTCTACGTGAGTTACTGTAAGGATCACATTTGCAGGCATTTCCACAGAAAGAGGAGTCTCATCTTCAGCATTGAAGATAATCATTACCACTTCTCCTTCTTTAAGCAAATCAGGATAATCAAGCATATCCTGACGAATATGAACCTGATTAAAGTCCTCTGTATTCATAAATACAAGCTCATCTCCTTCAGGATAAAGATATTGGAACGAACGAGTTTCTACACGCACATCGTCTATCTTATGCCCAGCAGAAAAAGTGTTATCAATTGTTTTTCCTGTAGTAACACTTTTGAGCTTAGTTCTCACAAAAGCAGGCCCTTTTCCGGGTTTTACGTGTAGGAATTCGATTATTTTGTAAATGTCGTGATTAAATCGGATACACAATCCTTTTTTGATATCAGCTGTACTTGCCATTAATTTATATTTGTTAATTTATTTTATTTAAGACTTCCTACCATATCCTCTGGTCTTACCCAAGCATCGAATTCTTCAGGTGTTACATATCCCAATCGAATAGCTTCTTCACGGAGAGTAGTACCATTTTTGTGTGCCGTATTAGCTATTTCAGCAGCTTTATAATAACCTATCTTAGTATTAAGAGCTGTTACGAGCATAAGGCTATTATTAAGTAATTCCTTAATACGTGTATGATTAGGCTCTATTCCCGCAACACAATGTTCTTCAAAACTTACACAGGCATCACCTATAAGCCGTGCCGATTGTAAGAAATTAGCACAAATAACAGGCTTGAATACATTCAGTTCATAGTGACCTTGAGTGGCTCCCACACTAATGGCTACATCATTACCCATTACCTGAGCTGCTACCATTGTAACTGCTTCACACTGAGTAGGATTCACCTTTCCAGGCATTATAGAACTTCCTGGTTCATTAGCTGGAATTAAGATTTCTCCAATTCCACTTCGAGGACCTGATGCCATTAAACGAATATCATTTGCTATTTTATTTAAGGAAACAGCAATTTGCTTCAAGGCTCCGTGTGATTCTACCATTGCATCGTGAGAAGCAAGCGCTTCAAACTTATTCTGTGCGGTTACAAAAGGAAGCCCTGTAAATTGAGCTATATACTTAGCTACCAGTACATCATAACCCTTAGGAGTGTTAATTCCTGTACCCACAGCGGTACCTCCCAATGCTAATTCACTAAGATGAGTAAGGGTATTTTTCAACGCTTTAATGCCGTGTTCTAACTGAGAAACATAGCCAGAAAATTCTTGTCCTAAAGTAAGAGGAGTAGCATCCATTAGGTGTGTACGTCCTATTTTCACTACTTCTTTGAAAGCTTCTACTTTTTTCTGTAGCGTTGCTTTCAGCCTCTCAAGACCTGGTATTGTATTTTCTACTACCAATTTATAAGCCGCAATATGCATTCCTGTAGGAAAAGTATCATTGGAGGATTGAGATTTATTCACATCATCATTAGGAAGAAGGACCTTCTCCCCCTCTCCTATTTTTCTTCCAGCTAACTGCTGAGCACGATTGGCAATGACCTCATTCACATTCATATTGGATTGTGTCCCTGAACCTGTCTGCCAGATTACTAATGGAAACTGGTCATCGAGTTTTCCTTCTAGAATTTCATCACATACTTTAGCAATAAGGTCTCTTTTTTCCTGCGGTAATACACCTAACTCACAATTAGCATAGGCTGCTGCTTTTTTCAAATAGGCAAAGCCATAAATTACCTCTTTAGGCATAGAAGCCGGAACTCCTATCTTAAAGTTATTACGAGAACGCTCTGTCTGAGCTCCCCATAGCTTCTCAGCAGGGACTCTTACTTCCCCCATTGTGTCTTTTTCTATACGGTATTCCATAGTATGAAAATATTTAATATCCTCTTATCTTAAGTGATTTAAAGATATTTGTTTTTGATGAGACAAAGTTATATATTTTTTGTAAAACCACCAAATTTTTTTCTCAATAGAATCAAATTTTCAAAAAGATAGTCCTTAAATAAAATATTTGGAAATCTATTACATACTAAGTGCTGGAAAATAATAATTAGGCTGTGCGATACTCTTGATATAAGATACAGGACCTAATATCACTGTTGGTGTTTTCCAGAGATAAAGTCCTTGTGAGCTTAAAGCAATAAAGTTTGTTAATCGCTCACGTGCTAAATCCAAGAGGTCCTCATTGGCAGGGTCGAGATAGAATTCATCAACATCAGGATATTCTTCTATAAAAGAAAGATAAATCTTCTTATCTCTAATCTCATAATTAATTTTGTAAGCAAAATAAGCCTGATTAGTTCCTCCACCAGGAAGGAGATACCCTATACGCAAAAGAGGTCCGTCACCATCTGTATTAAAGAGCAATTCATAAGTAAGGAACTTTCTTTGGTCATCTATTCTAAAGAAATCCCTGAAGAAATCTGGACTCATATAAGGAGAGTTCTTGAAGTCTTCTCCTCCAAAAAGGATAAAGACATTTTCTCCATTGGTAATTCTATTGCCTTGTGATTCAAATTCGAGTGTAGGATCAGAAAAATGCTTCAACTCAATAGTAACATCACCATTAGTAGCCGTATAGTTCTGCGGAGATGTCCCAGGAACAGCTGTAATTTTGGAAAAATTCTTCCCCCCTATTTGCAAAGCTGGCTCAAAAGCAAATCCATCAGCTGTAGGAATAACACCTGCTTTGCTTACTTTTTCCTCATTCTGCATAGAAACAAAAGAAAAAAGACGAAGTCTAGGCTTTACAAAATAGTCCTCTGTTCCCTCAGAAGAGGTTACTTTTAAATAATAAGTATGGTCTATAGCATTAAGTGATGTATTAAGGTTTTGTATATTACCCCATTCACTGGCTGTAGCTGGCTCAAGATATACAAATTGCTGAGTATTTTTGCGTTGGGTTCTGAACTTAAGTTTGTCCCCTTCCTTCCCCATATAAGCAAATTGGAATTCTCCTTCAAGCCCACTATATAACCTTTCCTCTGCAATAGGTTCGAGTAGGTTGTGGATATAGTTCTTAGTAGTGAATACCAATAAAGGACCTTGTGATTCTTGTATTTGGTAACTACTTTCTTGAGGTGTAGCTGCATTAGGGTAATCGGAGACCATAGTTACACGTCCTTGGGTGGTGAATTTCATTAAGAATGTAAATCCACCATAAGAATTTTTTTTAGGAAAATAACTCATTTTCCAGCCGTTGGGAGCTTGGGAGAGAGTATTTTTCAGTTGCTCATTAGCTTCAGCTATACGCTGGGAAGCATTTTTGCCAAGAAGTAAGTCTGGTTCGTTCTTCTGACAAGCAGATAGAGTTACCAGAGCAAATAAAAATAATATTTTCTTCATCTTAGTATCATTTTTAGGGTTACAAATAATATTGCATTCTTTCTCGAGCGACACGTTGTAGCTGATAAAAATCAATATTCCATTCAGTTCTAAAGTATTCTACAATAAAGTCTTCTTTTTTCTTAATTGCCGTTTTTCCTGTCTCGGATAAGGCAGCTATAGCGGTATCCCATTCTGTTTTGGACTTAAGAAGCATATTCGATGTCATCTCTGCAAAATCTTCAAAAGGATTAGCCATAGAGTATGGAGTAATAAATCCCAAAGCATTAGCTTGTTCTTTGGTGAAATTATTATATGTATTGGTGTAACCTGAAGGGGTTATTTTTCCAAAATTAGGGGAAAATGGCTTCCTCTGGTTTATGATATGGCAATACTCGTGCTGAATGGTATGGATAATATGCTTTATATTTTCAGCATCAGGCTGATTAGGATCGAAAAAATCTACACGAGCAAGAGTGATTTTAGTACCATTATCAGCCAAACCAAGTGTTTCTTCGTGGGTAAGAGGGTCTAAGCTCCTTCCTCCAATAAGAGCTATCTGGCGGGGAGCCACTTGGGAAACAAAGCTAGTCCCTGCTACCTGCTCATAACTCTCAATCCATACACGTCTAATCATTTGTAGAAAAGGCTGAACTTTACTCTCTGTAGGAGGATATAGGTATCGTCCCATATCATAGTTAGCATCTACATATTTGTAATTGACATCTATATTATAAGGAGTAATGAATTGACTACGAATATAATCGTCCAGAGATGTCCTAGGGTCTGTATCATCCTGTATGACACTTTCCTGATCAAGACTATTTTCCCTATTACAACCCATTAAGGCAGGAATAAGAGATATAAATATATAAACTATTTTCTTCATTGTAATAATATTTTAAGGATTAACGAGGATTAGGAGTTATACCAAATTCCAATGCACTGAGAGGAATCTGAAGTTCTCTTCGTGGATCATTTTTAGGCAACTCTATATTATTATCTCCATCTTTATGAACGACTTTCATTCCTAAACGTTTATTATCAAACCAGCGCAAGCCTTCTTGAACAAATTCTACACGACGAATATCCACCACTGCTTGTAACCATTCTCTTTGTCGAGTAGTGAGAGAGTAAGAAGGGTCAAAATCAGTACCTCTATTATGGTAACGCCTATCCAAGGCAGCCTCTGTAAGATAACGCTCGAACGTTAAGCGAGGAAAAGGATTTTCCTGATTAGGCCTACTACTATTATGAGTCTTAGGAATAAGATAAGTATATAGGTCTTGCCTGAACTGATCAAGATTATTAGTCATCAAATAAGCTTCCAATCGGTTGAGATACACTTCATCATAGGAGAACAAAGTTGCTGAACTATAGTAAATACGCGTACCTGCACTACGATTGATGAACTTATCATAGAACTTAAACTTAGGATATACAAGATTTCCTCGACCGTCATCCAAGGGTGAATTAGCACTTGCCCAACTGATATTAGAAAAATTCAATGGGTGAGTATTACGAGGAGATATAATCTCTCCAAACTTATTCATCGTAAGGCTATACTTATGACCCTGAAAGTAGTAGCCAAGGGTAGAACGAGCACTTGCAACCAAGATATTAGCAGGATTAGAAGGACTAGCATAATCTACACTCCTTTCATCAAGAGTCAAAGCATTATTTGCTTTTATATTACGAAGTTTGGTTATTGGGCGACTTCCTAAGATGGCATTAGAATGTTCAATTACCTTATCCCATTCAGCTTTCATAAGATAGAAACGGCTAGCAAAAGCGTGCGCTGCCTGAGTAGTAAAATGAAAACGAGGTTGCTTGTATTTACTATCATCAAGCAGAGGAAGTCCCTCTGTAAGGTCTTTCTCTATAGCTTGGTAATAATCTTTCAGGGAAATACGGGTATACTTCCTAAATACTTCTTTTTCAGGAGTAGTTACATAGGAAAGCCCTAAGTCAGTTGCTGCAGTAGTAGGGTTATAAGGCTTACACCAGAGATAAGCCAACATAAAATGTGCATATGCCCGTGCCACCAAGGCTTCTCCCTTGAGATAGTTATACTTAGAGGAGTTTGGCAAAGCCTCATAGTATTCTAATGCGTGATTAGCTACAGCAATAGCTGCATAACAGGATGTCCAATAATCGGTAGGGGTATTATCCTCTCCATCAATTTCATTATTATCTCTCCAAAAATACATATCTGCATTAAGAGCTGATACATTAAGGTAAGAAGTTTTTTCACTTACATTATCACTCATAATCTCAGCAATATACATATAATATCTGTTAGGATAAGCAGAGACCAAGAATTCCTGAATTTCCTCTGGAGTGTCAATTTCAGTACGGCTATCGGGTAGCTCATCCAATATCTTATTACAAGCACTTAACGTAAAGAGAAAACTTAAGGCTATGAAGTATATATATTTATTTTTTCTCATAAGAGTATATTTTTTTATATTCCAAAATTAATTGTAAAGGTATACTGAGGGGTAATTGGGTAAGAAACTCCTCCTGATCGGAAGAACTCAGGATCTTGCCCATTCAAGTCCTTATGTGCATAGATAAGGAAAGGATTACTTGCTTGTAGGCGCAGTGTCAAGTTACTCAATTTCAAGCTTTCCAGTACTTCTTTAGGGAAAGTATAGGAAAGGGAAATACTCTTCATACGAACAAAAGAACCATCTACAACACGTTGAGTAGAATTATTGTATGCGCTATAAGCTCTTGAAATAAGTGCTTTGTTTGTTTCATTAAGCGTACGAGTAGAAACAATACCAGGTATATTAGTAGTAGCCTCGTCTCCAGGAGCCATCCAACGATTTTTGAATTCCTTCGGAAATACACTTAAGTCACTATATCCTGTAGCACTATAGCGAGGAGCCTTACGTATTTTATTACCTGCTTGCATTGTAATCAAAAAGCTCAGTTCCCAATTCTTATAGCGAAAAGTATTGCTAAGTCCTCCTGTAATATTAGGATCCACAGCACCTTCTTTTTTCAGATAAGAAAGAATATTGTCTCGGTCTTGAAAATCAATATCCTGATAGTTAGTACTTCCATTCTTAAGGTTGAACATAGGCATTCCCTGATTATTAAGCCCTATGAAATCATAAGAATAAAGTGTGTTACGAGCTCCTCCCAATACGTTACCCCCTGTCTCACGTACAAGGCTAAAAACACTTGCTAGAGAATTTGCCAAAGCTGTAATCTCCTGATTGAAATAAGCAAAGTTCACGCTGGTATTCCAAGAAAAATCGTCAGTTTTGAAATTACGTGTATCCACGACTAATTCAAATCCTCTGGTAACCATAGAGGCATCATTAGCATATTTGTAGATTTCTCCTCCCATACCTGAAGTACGTACAATATCCATAAGATCCTTTGAGTTCTTTTGGTAAAGGTCAAGAGAAAGATTTATCTTATTTCCAAACAAACCTATATCAGTACCAAAGTTTGTCTCATATACTTTCTCCCAAGTAAGATTTGAATTCTGTAAAGATATGATACGGATAAGTGATTCATCATAAGAGGAACGATAACGATTAGTTATATCACTAGTAAAAATAGGTAAGGCATTTCCTGCATTTGCCAATCCAGCTATAAGCCCATAACTAAGGCGGAAAGAGAGATTGGAAAGAGTGTGCTTTCCTTCTAGATAACGTTCGTTAGAAGCATTCCAGCGACCACTGATATTCCAGGTAGGTAACCAACGTGCAGAGCGACTTCTTCCGAGCTGGTTAGTACCCTCATAGTTAAGTGTTCCTGCCAAGATATATCGGTTGCGGTAACCATAGGAAGCCTGAGAGAAGAAAGCTACCCCACGCTCACGGCTAAAAGATTTATCAAAATATTGAGAATTATCTCCTATAACCTTCTGTAGCATAAGTGGTTCTGTAAAAACTACTCCTCCTCGGTTGAACTGATAGCCATAACCTTCAAAGTATTGATTATCTCTATCTGTATAACGGAACTCCTGCCCAAGGAAGAACTTAAGAGCGTGTAACTCTCTCATTTCCTCATCCTTAAGCGTTTTGTTATACTCAAAAGCATTACGAAGATAATAGCTCTGTAGATCATTCTCATCAAGCTTATAGATTCCTCCATTAGGAAGAACTACCTGAGGAAGCTGAGAAGGGTTATTAGGATCCTTATACAGGAAAGGATTTCTTTCTCCTATAATCATATTATCATTCGCACGGTACGCTCCTACTACATTTGACTGTTCAGTAATAGAGTGCTCATTGGTACTTTTAACATAACGTACAGATCCTAAGAATTTATACTTAAATTCAGGTGTAAACTTCACCTCCAAATCACCTTGGAGCTTATACTCCATCACCTTAAGGTCTATATAATTATTTTTAAGCTCTTTAAGTATATTCATAGGTGCATAATTCATACGATAATAATCGTAATCACCTTTATCATCATAAGGGCGCAGTGCTCTTGAAGTATTAAGAGCATAACTAAAAGGATTGATATCAAAATTACGATTATACTCCCCTGTTACAACATTTCCTGAACGAGAGAAGGTACCTGGTGCTTTTTGATTACGTATAGAACCTTGAGCCAATACTCCTATCTTTACTTTAGAAGATAAGTTATAACTTGTTTTGATATTTCCTGTTATTCTATGTAGCTTATCAGCTATACTCCAACCTGGATCAACAAAGAAACCTAAAGAACTATATATAGTAGCATTCTCACTACCTCCACTGAGGCTAAGAGTATGATTCTGAGTAAGAGAAGGGCGAAAAAGGGTTTTGAACCAGTCTGTATTAGCATACTCATATTTGCGTAAGAACGCATTTCGAGCTTCAGGACTATTTTCAAGTAGAAAACGGCCCGTAGCAGGATTATATGTGTCAATATTACGATACATAATATGATAAGGTCCCCCTTGATCCGCAGCAGCATAGGTAGCTCCTGATAGGAATCCCTTTTGTTCCAATTCTCGATAGACACTCATTGTTTCCTGTGAGTTCATAATATCAAATTGGCTGTAATTAGGAATCATACGTACAGACTCCTCAAGCTGGTAGTTAAGCTGAGTTTTGATATTTTTCTTACCACTCTTAGTTGTAATAATTACTGCTCCATTAAGCGCACGTGCTCCATAAAGCGAGAGAGCCGAGGCATCTTTAAGAATCTCTATACTTTCAATATCATTAGCATTAAGCCCTGATATAGCTGAGCTTATCAGCGTAGCAGAGTCTCCTGAAGCCAATTGCTCAAAACTGAGATTCACCACTTCCTCCTGTACAGCTCCATCTACCACCCATAACGGTTTGGTATCTCCAAAGATAGAAGATCCTCCACGTATAGTAATTTTAGGAGATGTACCAAAAGTACCCGAAAGATTCTGTACATTGACTCCCGCAGAGCGACCCTCTAACATACGAGCCACATCCACAACCCCATCCTGCTTAATATCATCAATCTTGAGTGTCTGAGAGTTACCTGTAAAAAGTTTTTTGTTAATCTCCTGATAACCTGTAAAAACAAGCCCTGTAAGCTCAGTAACATCTTCCTTAAGGGTTATATTAATCTCCCGATTAAGACCCACCTTACGTTCTGTAGGCTTACTCCCAACCATTGAGAAAACAAGGACAGCTTTTTCATCAGGCACCTTAATAGAATACTTTCCATTTATATCCGTATCTACTCCTCGCTGAGTCCCTTTTACCAATACTGAGACACCAAGAAGAGGCTGTCCCGCCTCATCCTTCACTACACCTGTCACAGTATGTTCCTGCCCATACAGTCCTGTTATACACAGGAACCCTAACAGGAGATACAAGCACTTTTCTTTCATATC
>CAJPPS010000021.1 GCA_905372595.1 uncultured Capnocytophaga sp.
TACTCAAAGAGGCTGAAATAGACGAAAAATGTGTACTTTTGTGGCAAATTTTATATAAATGTCAAAAGGAGTTTTGCTCGTCAATCTGGGGTCTCCTGACTCCACCAAAGTGAGTGATGTAAGAAAGTACTTAGATGAGTTCCTGATGGATTCACGAGTAATTGATATGCCCTACCTGAGCAGGGCTTTGCTAGTCAAAGGGATTATCCTACGTACACGCCCGAAGAAATCAGCTGCGGCCTATCAGAAAGTATGGACACCAGAGGGCTCTCCTCTAATCGTACATAGCCGTAAGCTCACCGAGAAGGTACAAGCACAAGTAACTATTCCTGTACGTATGGCTATGCGTTATGGAAACCCTTCTATCGTTTCAGCGATAGCTTCACTAGCTCAGGAGGGCATTACAGAACTTTTCCTAATGCCTATGTATCCCCAATATGCGATGTCCACTACCGAGACTATTGAGGTACTCACCCAGAAGATTCTACGGAAGAAGTATCCGCATATACAGCTTACCTCTTTACCTCCCTTCTACAACCAACCTGAGTATGTCAGGGTACTAGTCTCCTCTATCAAGGAATACCATCGAGAGAATGAATACCTACTCTTCTCCTACCACGGGATACCCGAAAGACATATCCATAAGAGTGATGTTACCCATTCCCATTGCCAAATAGATGGTTCTTGTTGTAACACCCCCTCCCCTGCCCACGCTTACTGCTATCGACACCAGTGTTATGCCCTTACTGAGGCTGTCGCACAAGAACTAAAACTAGATAAAGACACCTATAGCGTGTCCTTCCAATCTCGCTTAGGAAGAGACCCTTGGCTACAGCCTTATACCGATGCTACCCTAGAAGCCCTTGCCAAAAAGGGTATCAAACAACTATCCGTAGTAACTCCTGCCTTTGTAGCCGACTGCCTAGAGACTCTCGAAGAGATTGCTATGGAGGGTAAAGAAACCTTCCTTGAGCACGGTGGAACAGACTATCATTGTATCCCTTGCCTAAATGAACGTGATGATTGGAGCCAAGTAGTAGCCCAATGGATCCAGAAATGGCAGGGTTATTAACAAAAATACACGAATTGTGTATAATTATTCCTGAATAAACATTTCTTTCATTTTTATGTTAAAAAACCGGTTTTATGTATGTCATAAAACCAATTTTTTAATAAAATATACTGTTTTCTCTATCTTCTAGCCTGTTCATAACTCTGTATATAAGGTTATTCTTCTAAAGATAGTTAAGAGGTTAGTTGGTCATTTGTGAAAAATTGATTACCTTTGCCCTATCAAATACCTAATCAAAAGTAAAAATAATGACTGTAATGTTAAACAAAACTAAGTAATTATGAGAAAAACTTTACGTATCTTAGCAACAATTTCGTTGCTCACAGTGGGCTTTCTGGGGGCTAGCTGTAACAAAAACGAGGCAGATGAGCCCGCCACAAGACCTCAGACAGGAGGTGTACAGGAAGTTACTACTGGTACAGGTGTGCCTAACAGTAGTTCTGGAAGGTATCAGCTTGATACCAATTCCCGTATTCTCTATGAGCGTTCTGGCGACAATAACTGGAGAGCTATTGCCTCCTTACCTTCCTATACTGGAGGAAAGGTGTATGTAAATCAGGGAGCTCTATCCAATAATGTAGGAAATGATGGAGATTACTATGTGCGTACTGGACAGAATAATAAAGTATATCAAAAAATCAATGGGGCGTGGACTATTCCTGTAGATGAAATTTATATTGCTGACACCAACTTTAAGAATGCTCTCTTGCAGGGTACTGAAGGTATGGGATCAGTAGATAGTAATAATGATGGTAAAATCAGCCGTGAGGAAGCCAAAGCAGTAGGTGCCATCCGTGTTTCAGATAAGAATATCCGCTCCTTATCAGGAATAGAGTTCTTTGAAAACCTTCAAGTGCTAGAAGCAAGCAATAACCACCTAACTTCTGTAAGCCTCAATAACTTAACCAAACTTACTAACATCGTCTTACTAGGGAACCAGCTTAGTGGGATATTGGATTTCTCTGCTTTAATTAACCTCAAAACAGGATCTGAAACTCAAATCCTTCGCAATGGTAACAACCCTGATATCGCACGTATTAAGGTAGCTACCCCCGCTAAAGCTGCGGCATTGAACATTGTAGAGAATACTCTTAAGTACAGTAGTACAGATGCTACAGACCGAAATATTGAGCTTGACCCTATCTTAAAAGCGGCTATTATTGAGTCATCAGGTCGTAGTATTGACCGAAACAATGATGGAGAAATTTCTATGGGAGAAGCTGAAGCTTACAGCGGAGGAATTACGGCTAGTGCAGAAGGAATTACTTCTTTCAGTGGGCTAGAATACTTTAAGAATGTTACCTCTATCTATATTTTACCTTCAAGTGGGCTAAATACTCTTGCTGATGGAAAGAAAAAGATTTCCCTTACAGGGCTTTCTGCTCTTACTACTCTTACCATATCCACTTCTACCCTTGAGGAGGTAGAGCTTAAGAACTTACCTGTACTGAAAACGGTAAGATTGGTTAACAATAGTATCAATAAGGTATCTTTTGATAATACACCCTTAGTAGAGGATCTCTCTCTAGAGCGTAACAACCTTACAACTATTGATAATAATATCTTCAGTGTGCTTACTAAGCTTACCAAGCTAAACTTATTAGGTAACCGAATTACAGGTTCTATCAACCTTACTCCTCTAACTACAGATCTCTCTTCTGTAGCTGGTAATTTCCAGATAATGAGAACTTGTCGTGAATGTACTAAGAGCAATAATCCTGATGAGATTATTGTAAAAACAGCAGCGGAAGCTTCTGCTCTTAACACTGCCGATAGCACAGGAAAATATAGAGCTCAGAACAATGGTTCTGGAGATAGTACTACAGCTCTTACTATTCCTAACCGTCGCTTGAAAACTCTTCTGATTCAAAAGCTACAAAGGATTGACCGTGCTACCTATTTCAGATATACCGATAGCAACGAACTCTTTCAAGCTGATCTAGATAAAATCGTTGATGAATTCACTGTAGATAATGGAGTTACAAACCTAGAAGGAGTTCAGTACTTGCGTAAAGTAAAAAAATTAATACTCTTTAATGAAGGGGGAACTACCATTGATGTTAGCAACCTTGCTCTACTTGAAGAGATACAACTAGGAGGAGTCATTGCCACCATCACCGGAAGCAACCCTACCCTTAAGACAATTGTAATTCCTAGCAATAGGAATATTACCAAGCTAAACCTTCTTGGCTTTAGCAATATCACTACCATTAGTACTGTTGAGGATAGCAATAACCGCTTGCCAATTACTTGTATTGCGGTTCCTGCTAGCCGAGTAGATGCTGTAAAAAGCAGCTTAAGAGATTGGCACAAGAACAAAGTTCAAACTACTACTTGTAATTAGGTTTTTGATATATTACTTTTTGAAAAGGCTACCCCATAAGAGGTAGTCTTTTTTATTATCTAACTATTGGCAATATAATAATTATTTTGTATTTTTGCCAATTAAATTAATCACTTTTTTTATGGAAGAAAATACACAAAACCCAGAGGCATTCTATGCCAAACTCAAGAATGAATTAGAGCAAACCACTGTATTCCCTTCTGAATACCTTTATAAGTTTATCCTCCCTGATCTAGCAGAGAATAGAGAAGCGCTCCACGCAGTATTTCTCAACTCCAATGCACTGATTACTGAGAAGCCCTCCTCTGGTGGTAAGTATATTGCCTATTCTGTACGCCTTGTGCTCTCTTCTGCTGATGAGGTTATCCATTACTACCAAGAAGCGGGCAAGATCAAGGGGATTATCTCTTTATAAACTTAGTATTACCAATGAAAGTATTACTCACTCCTTTACATATAAGCCTCTGTATATTGGCTTTCCTACTAAGCTCGTGGAATAGTCAAGGACAGACCAATGAAGAACTCTTTGCTCAGGCAGGAAGTGCCTACCAGCGAGAGGACTGGCAGGAAGCAATAGACCTCTACCAGAAGATTCTCCACCGTAAGTATACCTCTGCTAGCCTATACTATAATCTAGCCAATGCTCATTATAAAAAAGGAGAAATTGCCCCTAGTATCTATTACTATGAAAAAGCCCTACAGCTCGCTCCTAAAGACCCAATGATTCAAACCAACCTTAGCTATGCCCAACGGATGTGTTTAGACAAAATTACCCCCGTTCCTAAGCTCTGGACAACACGCCTGATGGAAAGCATCAGCTGGGCAGAAAGCCCTACAGGATGGGCTATTTGGGCAATTATAACTCTATGCCTAGGAATAGGAGCTTTCTTATGGTACTATTTTACCGAGCGTATCTGGATGAAACGATTAAGTTTTACCCTGTTTATCCTATGCTTAGTATGCTCTTTAGGATGTTATTTCTTGGGACGTATAGTAAGCCATTATACTCTGGAAAATGACTTTGCTATCTTATTCGAGAAGGAAGTACGCTTTTATGAAGCCCCTAACACCTACAGCAAAGAAGCTTTTTCCTTACACGAAGGCACTAAAGTAGAAATTATAGACACCTTTGAAGATTGGTGTAAGCTAAAAATAGCTGACGGACGTACTGGATGGGTTAAGAAAAGTACCTTAAGAACATTGTAACCAACCATAAGAAACATTGGAGTACATCTCTGCACTCCAATGCTTCTACTATACAATTTTTACGATGATTTTAGAACCAAAAACAGAACCCCATAATTGATATAAAAAGAATACTTACGATATTCAACCAGAACCCAGCCCTGACCATTATCTTCTGAGGTAGCATTCCTGTTCCAAAAGCAATTGCATTGGGGGGAGTAGCTACCGGAAGCATAAAAGCACAGGAGGCTCCTATTCCAATAATCATTGCTAACCCTAACGGATTCATTTGTAACTCTTGCGCTATAGAGATAAATATAGGCACTAGAAGAGCTGCGCTAGCGGTATTGGAGGTGAATTCGGTAAGGAAAATGATAAATGTTGCTACCAAAAGTGCTATCAAGAAGTGATGATTTCCTTGAACCAAGAATACAATCCATCCTACCATCGCTTTACTTGCTCCTGAACTTCCCAACACTGCACTTAGCGTAAGCCCACCTCCGAAAAGGAGCAATACACCCCAATCCGTATTTTCTTGTACTTGTTTCCAGCTTACTATTCCAAAAACACATACTAAAGCTGCCGCTACCAAAGCAATAATACTATCAAAGTCTCCCATTGGCTTGATACCAAAAAGTCCTGCTATAAATGGATTGAGTTGGGTAGAAAAAATCCAGCACAAAGCAGTTGCTACAAAGATGATAATAGCTCCCCATTGCTTAGCATTTAATGACGTTTCTTTCTCTTCCTCCTGCTCAAAACGCAAATGAAGCTTGGGACGAAAAACAATATACAAAACTAATACCATTAAGGGTAATAGTCCCGCTACTATAGGCATTCCATACCATAACCATTGCTGAAAGGTTACCCCTAAGTTAGAAGAAACAATTGCATTGGGCGGACTCCCTACTAGAGTACCCATTCCTCCAATACTAGAACTATAAGCAATTCCTAGGATAACAAACCAATAAGTAGATTTATTCTCCTCATAAGGAAGCTTCCTAAGCATCCCTATCCCCAAAGGGATCATCATCGCCGCTGTGGCAGTATTGCTTATCCCCATAGAAAGCAAAGCTGTAGTAAGGAACAAAAGTAAGATAGCTATCAGAAAATTTCCTTTGGCTAATGAAAGTACCTTATGAGCAATGTACTTATCCAGCCCCTGTGTAGAAAGCGAAGCTGCTAAAGCAAAACCTCCAAAGAACAGAAATATGGTAGGATTCGCAAAATGCTGCAAAGCAGGCTTAGTCTCCACTAGCCCCAAGACAATGGCTAAAATAGGTACCAAAATCGCCGTAACAGTGATATGAATTGCCTCTGTAAGCCACAGTATTGCTACCACTACTAATAAGGCAAGCCCCTTACGGGTTTCCAACGGATAGGGAAGCCACCATAGAAGTGCACACCCTATAATTAGCGCCAATAGCAGTATCCCTGCTCGCTTGGCAATGAACAGATGTCCTTTCATTTGTATAATGTTTTTGTAGGACAAATATACTACTTTTTCTTGTTTTTTTCGTTGTTTTTCGTGATTTTTTTATAAAAAAAATGTATCTGAAAGAAAATGAATTTCTTACAAATACATTCGTTATATTTATTTTGTTATTTATTGTTAATATTTTTCACAAACTATCAGTTGCTATATCCCTAAAATGCCCTTTTACATCATACAAAATACCTCCTTCGGAGAGCAACTCCTGTATAGGAAGCGATTGAAATTGCTGGTGAGCTACACAAAGAATAATCACCTGATATTTTCTTTTAATTTGAGAAAAATCTGTTTCTATTTGCACCTCATATGCCTGCTTTGCCTCTTGCGAGTTTACCCAAGGATCATAAAGAGTTTGTTCTACAGAGTATTCCTGTAAAGCGTGATAAATATCTATCACTTTCGTATTACGCATATCTGGACAATTCTCCTTAAAAGTGAATCCCATTAGCAAGATTCGCGCCCCCTTAACCTGCATTCCCTTCTTACACATCTTCTTAATTACCTGTTGGGCTATATAACCTCCCATTCCGTCATTAATCTTACGTGATTCCATCATCAGGCGAGGGGAAAGTCCGTGGAGCTTTGCTTTCTGAATTAGGTAATAAGGATCCACTCCTATACAATGTCCTCCTACTAGCCCCGGGCGAAAGGGAAGGAAGTTCCACTTACTTCCAGCGGCGGCTAATACTGCTTGGGTATCTATCTCCAGAATATTGAATATCTTAGCTATTTCATTCATAAAAGCGATATTCACATCTCGTTGCGCATTTTCTATAACCTTCGCAGCTTCAGCAATTTTTATACTCCCTGCTGGATAGGTCCCCCCCTCTAGTACAGTATTATAGAGCCAATCTATTTCTTGAGCAATAACAGGCGTAGAACCTGAGGTAATCTTACAGATATTCTCTACTGTATGTGCCTTATCACCAGGGTTAATCCGTTCAGGAGAATACCCTACAAAGAAGCTTTCGTTATACTTTAGTCCTGAGGCTTTGGCAAGAATAGGCACACATACCTCTTCGGTAACCCCTGGATATACAGTGGATTCATAAATAATAATTGCACCTTCCTTAAGATACTTTCCTACGGTCTGGCTAGCAATCTCAAGCGGACGTAAGTCAGGCTGCTGGTAGAGGTCTATGGGAGTAGGTACCCCTATGATATATACATTACAACCTTCAAGGATATCTGGGTCGCTGCTACACTGCAAATGGGTAGAGAGACGCTCTTGGATAACCTCTGTAGGGATTTCTCCTGTATGATCTACTCCTTTGAGGAGTGCTTCTACCCGTTCTTTCTTAGGGTCATACCCCCGTGTAGGATACTTCTTGGCAAACAAGCAAGCTAGAGGGAAGCCTACATATCCCAATCCAATGAGTCCTATCTGATATGTTTTCATCATTCACTATATACTTGGTCATAGATCAAGTCCCTATCCTGACAATACTCCTTGATATGCTCCTCTAGGTAAGTACGTACCTCGTCCTTATAGGCTTTGGGGTAGAGTACGTGTATATTAGCCCCTGCATCTAGGGTGAAGCATACAGGTACCTGAGTACTCATCCGGTAGTACCACAGTTGTTCTATAGCTGCTAGGGTATTAGGACGCATTAGGATATAATAGGGGTTAGAAGTCAGCATCATTGCGTGTAGGCTTAGGGCTTCACTCTCCACCAACTGACCGAAAGCACTTAGGTCACCACTCTTAAGGATATCCTTAAGCAAACTGATATTACGGCGAGCTTGTACAAAGCGTGCCTGTGCATAAGGGTGATCATACATCAGCTTATGCCCTGCTGAACTACTCACAGGCTTCTGTCCTTTATCTATCAGTAGGATTGTATCCTGATATTGGTCAAATACTTCGTGGATTTCTCCCATAGGTACCCCATAAAGGTCAGAACTATCAGGAACATCCCTATGCTCACCCCAAATTACTACACTCCCTGTAACACTCCTACAGGCACTCCCCGAACCCAAACGAGCTAGGAAAGAGGCTTTTTCATAAAAATAAACCTCACTCATCTCCGGACAGAAAAGCTTTTCTATCTTCATCAAGCATACAGCCAATGCTGCCATTCCACTCGCTGAAGAGGCAATTCCTGAACTATGAGGAAATGAGTTGCGAGTACGGACAATAAAATAATAATCCCTCAGAAAAGGCATATAGTTCCGTATCCGAGTGAAGAAAGTCTCTATTTTAGGTAGAAAGTTCCCCTTAGGTTCCTCATCAAAGAAAAAATCTATCTGAAAACTCGTAGTAAAATCTGTTCTAGGGGCAAACTCCACGGTTGTATCTGTATAGGATTCACTTAGAGTGAAGCTAATAGAGGGATTCTCTGGAATTTGTTCCTCTTTCTTGCCCCAATATTTCACCAGAGCTATATTACTTGGAGCACGATGTTGCACCTTACCACGTTCTATACGTTGTGAATAGGATTTAGGGATAAATTGGTCTATAAACATTCTTGCACTGTGTTTTAAAGGTCAGAATCAGGGGCAAAAATACAAAAAATATCTTTCTCCACACCCTCCCTTTTCACTAATTTTATCCTGTATAATTCCCTAGGTTATTTCTCTAGAATTACTTTCTTAATTTTACGAGGGAGTTTCCTTTTATCTATCTGATAATCAGCTACACAAGAAGCTTTTAGATATAGATATTTTCCTTCTATACGCCCTTGAATCTTCCCTGAAGGTTTTTTATTATTGAACAAATAATAAGGATATCCTGCATTAAACTTTCCATACAGGATTAAGGGATGTTCCTCTCTCATTAGGGTAAGACTTGTGGAATCGCCCGCTCGCTTACGCGCCGTATAGTATAATGGACTATAGGGAGAACTGATAGAATCCTGCTCCATCTGAATCAGTACATCGCCTACCTGCACTCCCATTCGCTTTGCAGTAGCCGTGTCACTCTTAAAGCCTGCTACACGTACTCCTACGCCTCGATAACTGTAATCATACTTAAGCCCAAAATCAGCCTTATTATTTTGTATTTTATATTTGTAGGAAGTATGCCATTGTGCTTTGGTAGCTGAGGTATCTATCTTCTTAAGAGTAAGCCAGCCTATACTTGTTTTTCCCTGAGAAGAGCTCTCCAAGGAAATTTCTGTAAGAAAAGTACGCTGATGAGTATTAATAAAAGATAATAAAGCTGGCTTCTCCATTGCAAAATAGCTCATATCGTGCCCCCCTGCCAAAGGTCGGAAAGTAACCTGAGCATTATAGGCTTTTAGGTAATTAGCGGCTGCCTCCATCTGCTCCAAAGGGTATAGTATATCCTCTTGTGTATTAATGACATACATTGGTTTTCCATTCATATTTTCTGGATATATTCCTTCTTTACCAAGCATACTAGCCACCTTGATACTCCCATTCATAGGAATAAAACCTGCAAAAGGGTCAGGTGTAGTCATTGCTAGGTAGAATACCCCTGAACCTCCATCTGAGAAACCTGTCAAGAATACCCGCTCAGGATCGGCTACCCCATTCCACTTAAGCTGTTCTATCTCACCCAGTAACATTTGAGTCCCTACAGGGTCAAACCAAGAAGCCTTTTGTTCTCCAAAGGGAAAAAGCAGACAGAAATTTCCCTCATCAGCAAGCGCTACCCAAGGAGACTTGCGAGCATACTCTACAGGGTCTTTTTTCACTCCTGAAGCTCCTATACCTCCGTGAAGGAATACTACCAGCGGCCGTGCTGTTTTTGAAGTTCCTGCAGGAGTATATACTACGTAAGGGCGAGACACTCCATCAGAACACGCCCACTGGCGGAGGTCAAACTGTTGCCCCCATATCCCATTACTATACAGAACTAGTCCCCAACAGAACCAGCACCATTGATTCCATAAATATATTTTCATAATACCAAAGATTTACGTTTTATTTAGACGAATTTTATCTACAAAAATACGTTTTACTTTCTGAATATCCAAATCTTTTTCTAATTCTTTAGTATCTCCAAAAATTCCTTAAAGTAGCTTTGAGAAATAAAATTACAAGATTCTTGCAAAATCTCACGGTTTTTACTATTCCTATCTGACCTTAAAAGTAAGGAGCCTATTTGCTCTAGGACAAATAGGCTCCTTATAGATTTTACTTAGCCTTATTTCTAATAAGAATACCTTTCCTCATCAGTTCCTCCTGTTAAAGTCTCTTGAGCTCCTGTAAAGTATTGTATTTTTAATTTTGTAGGATATCCTCTGTTATCTTTTTCTACTACCTTATACTTCTCTCCAATGATATTTCCACCATTAATGATGGTTTGCTTTTTTAGTTGATTCTTGCTATAGAATTGTTGATCAAAAGGTTTGATTTCATTAGGAAATTCACTATTGATAAGCCAAGATAATTCACCATAATAGGGATTTTTCACATCTGTAAAATATTCATATACATTGGTCAGTTCCCTCATTATATTTTCCCCTATTTTGACTACTTCTATTTCTTTGACTATATTCCCTTCTGAAAGAGTATAGGTATAAGTATGAACAATTTTATTACCCCCCTCTTCTTGCTCTTTTTTAGCGATTACGGTAGTGGCATCAGGATAAGTATAAACATATTCACCTTGTGATGAGCCGTGTTTGTAGAGTTTTCCATCTTGATATTCAAATGAGTAAGTCTGACCTCCGTATTTCACAGTGGTGAGCTTATCTTCTGCATTATAGGTCAATTCAGCTGTTTGACCATTTTCTTTGATTTCCTTTGGTAATTTCTTTCCTGAATAATAGATAAACTCTCTTGTACTATAAGCAGTTCCTTCTTGACCATTATTTACGCTTTTAATCTCACTTTTTGTAGGTAAGCCTTCTGCATTAAAGGTGAAAACTTGCTTTTCATAGTTTGTTGTAAAACCCTCATTTCCTTCGTGTAATTCACGAGGAAATATAGTACCTTGTTCTTGAGCAACAGGTTGTTGCGGCGTATTGTCATCATTTTTACCGCAAGCAGCTACAAGGGCAGCTATACTTGCAAAGAGAAATAACTTTTTCATTTTTTCAAATTTTAATTTATAAATTATCAAGGCAAAAATAAATATTTTTTCTTAAGGAAAATCTATAAAAGCTCCCTCTCTCGTATTTTCAAGCACGAGATGTAAGAATTTGTACCTGAACTGTCTTTTTTATCAAAATTTTAACTTCATTGATAGAAAATAAAATTGCGAGATTTTTGTAAAATCTCGCAATTTTAGCTTAGCTACTCTATATTATTACTG
>CAJPPS010000022.1 GCA_905372595.1 uncultured Capnocytophaga sp.
TGTTAAAAAAGAACACAGATAATAAAATTTGAATATGAATAACAACAAACAGCGAAGAAACCTTTTCTTATGGCTATTGCTCTTCCCCTTGGGGCTTTTAGCACAGCAGGTAACAGTAGAGGGAACTGTAAAGGACGAAGAAGGGGAGGGATTATTAGGCGTTTCGGTAACTCTAAAAGGGACATCTAAAGGAGTAGCAACCAATGCCAAAGGTTACTATCAACTTAAAGCACAGGAAGGAGAAATATTGGTCTTCTCCAGTGTGGGTTTTCTTACACAGGAAGTAGTGATTGGTAAGAGTAACCTGATAAATATCACCCTTCAGCCAGAGGTAGAAGAGCTTAAAGGGACAGAAATAGTAGCAGTAGCCTATGGAACTACAGACAAAAAGTCCTTTACAGGTTCTATGACCACTATCAAGGAAGATGCATTCAAGGACAAGCAAGCGAATAATGTAGTCAAAGCTCTAGAGGGAGCTGTAGGAGGCGTTCAGATTACTTCAGGATCAGGGGAACCTGGTTCAGGAGCTACTGTGCGCATCCGTGGAATAGGCTCTATCAATGCTTCTAGTAGTCCGCTAATAATTATAGATGGAGTACCCTTTGAGGGAAGTCTTAATGCTATAAATAATAGTGATGTACAGAGTATCAATGTGCTTAAGGATGCTTCTGCAGCGGCTTTATATGGCGCCAGAGGGGCAAATGGGGTAATCATCATTACCACTAAGAGTGGTACACGTGGAAAGCTCTCTATTTCCTTGGATAGCAAGACTGGTTTTAACTATCGTGGTGTCCCAGAATATGACCTGCTTAGTTCGCCTTCTCAGTACTATGAGACTCTCTGGAGTGCTTTATATTACCAGAACTTATACGGGCAAGGGCTTGCTGATGATCAAGCACGTGCAAGAGCTAGTAATCGCCTTATACGTAGTGTAGGAAGGGGATATAATATCTATAATGTAGCTGATAATCAAGTGGTAGGTACTGATGGAAAGCTCAATCCTTTGGCTCAGCTTAAGTACTCTGATGCAGCTACTTTTAACCAATGGGATAAGGCTCTTTTTCATACGGGAGTACGTCAGGAACATAATTTCAGTATGAGCAAGGGAACAGAATATAATAGCTTCTATTTTTCCCTAGGATACTTGGGTGATGAAGGTTATAATAAGAACTCTTATTTCGATCGTTATGCTACTCGCTTCTCCTATCGAGGAGAAATAACTCCTTGGTTGAGAGGAAATGCTACCTCTATGCTTACCTATACAGAAAAGCAAGGGGTTTCTAGTAGTTATGATAATCCTTTTGCTTGGACACGGCAGATAGCTCCTATCTATCCTATCTATGAGCACGATGCTAATGGTAATGTACTCCCTACCTATGACTATGGAGAAGGACGTACCTATAGTAGCAATGCTAATCCAGTAGCTACACAGAAGGAAAATAAGGATGTAACAAGGGATTTCTATTTCTCTCAGTCTCTTTCCTTGGACGCTACCCTGCATAAGAATCTTACCTTTTCTGCTACGGGTAATTTCTATGGAGATTTTTATGACTCAAATGTTTTTACCACTCCTTTAGGAGGTGAAGGAAAGGTGTTTGGAGGGAATATCTCCAAGTATAGAAGTGATGTTATAGTAATGACATTCAACCAATTACTTAGGTATAATAAACAATGGAAGGATTACGGATTAGAAGGACTTTTAGGACACGAAACCCATAAGACTCGTATGGGGAACCTCTCTGGAGCCAAAAGGAACTTAGTAGATCCTCATAATACAGAATGGAATAATGCTGCCGTAATGGGGGGTATGAACTCCTATACAAGCCGTTACTTTGTAGAAGGGTACTTCGGGCAGCTCACAGCACATCATAAGCAGAAATACTTCCTTTCAGCGAGCTTACGTAGAGATGCCTCTTCAGTATTTGCTCCTGAACACCGTTGGGGTACTTTCTGGTCAGTAGGAGGTTCTTGGCTTTTACATCAGGAAGCTTTCCTAGAGAAAGCCACATTCCTTAACACTCTTAAGCTTAAGGCAAGTTATGGTGTACAGGGGAATGATGTACTCTATCTGCCAGATGGAGGTCGTTCGTATGTTCCTTATATGACACTTTATGAGGTTACCACCAACGGAAGTACCCCAGGACTCCGTGCACGATACAAAGGAAACCGAAACATCACTTGGGAAGAAAGTGCAAACTTCAATACAGGGGTAGAACTTGCCTTATGGAATCATCGTTTTACTCTGGAGGCAGACTACTTTATGAAAAAAACTAAGGACTTGCTCTTTAATATGCCTTTGCCTGCTACTTCAGGCTTCTCTTCAGAACCTCGTAATGTGGCGGATATGGAGAACAAAGGAGTGGATTTTACCCTTACTTTTGTGCCTGTGAGAACTGAAAATTTCCAATGGTCACTCTTTTTCAATGGATTGCATTATAAAAATGTGATTACTAAGCTTCCAGAGGAATTGCGTGAGAAAGGAGTCTCTCGAGGAGGAGGACAAATCCTTAAGGAAGGAGGAAGCCTATATGACTTCTATTTTGTACGTTATGCAGGAGTAAATCCTGATACAGGAGATGCTCAGTTCTATATCAAGAATACTGCTACAGGAGCTTATGAGGTCAAGGGTAGTACAAACTATGAACAGGATCATAGTCGCCAGTATGTAGGTAGTGCGATTCCTGACTTGCAGGGAGGTTTCGGGACAACCCTTACTTTCTCAGGTGTAGATCTTTCCTTGCAATTCGCTTATCAATTAGGAGGTAAATTCTTTGATTACCAATATGCTACCTTGATGCATATGGGAGAGCAAGGTAAAAACTGGCATACAGACATACTTAACAGATGGACACCTGAGAACCGTTATACAGATGTTCCTCGTTTGGAATATGCAAACCAGAAGCTCCTTAGTGCTTCAGACCGATTCGTAGTAGAGGCTTCTTATCTTTCCCTTAAGAATATCTCTTTGGGCTATACCCTTCCTCAGGAAGTATGTCAGCGGCTCCATTTGAGCAAATTACGTTACTATATCACAGCAGATAATGTCTATTTGTGGAGTAAGCGTAGAGGGTTAGATCCTCGTAGTAGTATCTCAGGGGCAATTGGCTCAGCTGTTTATAGCCCTATACGCACGGTTTCTTTAGGTATATCACTGACATTATAATAAAGCAAAATAAAATGAAAAAATATACACAACCTCTTCTTTTTGCCCTTCTTACATTAGCTTTTGGAGGGTGTTCCAAGGATCATTTTGATCCCAAAGTAGATCAGTATCTTTCCCAAGAGCGTAAGGATGAGCTCAAGGGAGAGGTAGAGAGCAAGGTACGCTTGCTAGAGATAGAACTTAATGGAATCTATAATAACAATGTTGCGGTACAGACCTCAGGAGCAGATAGTTTTGGGCTCAAAGCCATAGGACTTGCTACAGACCTTTCGGGTTTGGATATGATTCAGTACACCTATAGCTGGTTTGGTACGGACTATAATTTTGATATGTGGCGTGCCGAATTTGGGAGAACAGGATTTATGTGGAACTTTCTCTATAAACAAATTAGTTCTATCAATATGGTGCTCTCTGACTACTTTCCAGAAGTGCCTACCAATCAGGTGCTCTACCAGCAATATGCACAGCTGAAGGCTCTCAGAGGTATCTATTACTATTACTTAGTGAATCTTTATCAGCATTCTTACCAAGGAAACGCCACAAGCTTGGGAGTTCCCTTGGTACTTACTCCAAGTGATGGTTATTTAGCCCGAGCAACAGTGGAGGCGGTATATACCCAGATTAAAGAAGATCTCTCAGTAGTGGATAATGCACTCTTCCTAATCACTCCTAGTAAGACAGATGTGGATAAGGCGGTTGCAGCAACTTACTTAGCCAAAGTATATGCCCATCGTCAGGAATGGGGTCAGGTGCTTACCTATAGCCGAATGGTACTCAATAGTGGTTATTTTACCTTTACTTCTCCTACTGAGTTGCAAGCAGGCAAGTGGGATCTGGGAATCTCTTCTTGGCTCTGGGGATATGATGTTACTCAGGAGAATTCTACTCAATGGAGTTCGCTTTATGCGCACTTGGATAATACCATTGCCTTAGGGTACGCAGGGACAGGAGCTTTTAAGAATATCTATAGTAACCTTTATGCACAGATTCCCAATACTGATGTGAGGAAGCAACTATATATCAATCGTACCCTGTTTCCCACCATCGCTAATAGGTATCCACACTTGCCTGATTATGCCAATATAAAATTTGTTACAGATCAGAATTTCCTTTCGGATTACTGCTTTTTGAGGTTTGAGGATCCTTTCCTTCTTTATACAGAAGCCTTGGTAGAACTCAATCAGTTAGATACAGCTAGGAGAACATTATCATATTTCCTACAGACTTTCCGAGATGCTAGCTATACGCCTACAGCTACCACACAAGAGGCGCTAAGAGATGAAGTACGTACTCAGAGGCGTATAGAACTCTGGGGAGAAGGAACCTCTTTCTTTGACTTCAAGCGTTGGGGAATGGGAGCTAATAGGACAGAGGTGGGGTCCAATCACGTATTTGTTATTCAAGTCCCTGCTGGAGATAGGCGATGGGTATACCAGATACCTACTAGCGAGATGGAAGCCAATACCCATATGGTACAGAATCAATAGTGATGAAAAAAAGTAAGAGAATGAGTTATCATTGGAATTAATTTTGTATTTTTGCCCCCTGATAATAAATACTCAAAAATATGAGTGATATACGTTATAATTGGACTAAGGAGGAAGTGATGGAAATCTATAATAAGCCTCTAATGGACTTATTATATGAAGCCGCTACTATTCATCGCCAATATCACGATCCCAATACGGTGCAAGTATCCACCTTATTGTCGGTCAAGACAGGGGGCTGTTCGGAGGACTGTTGTTACTGCTCTCAGTCGGCACGTTACCAGACAGAAGTAGAGATAGAACCTATGATGACCGTGTCACAGGTCAAGGCACAAGCCTTACGAGCAAAAGCATCAGGGAGTTCTCGGGTATGTATGGGCGCCGCTTGGCGTAATGTGAAAGATGGACCTGAGTTTGAGCAAGTGCTTGAAATGGTGCGTACCATTAACAAATTAGATATGGAAGTATGCTGTACCCTAGGTATGCTCACAGAGAACCAAGCTAAGCGCCTTTCAGAAGCAGGACTATATGCATATAATCATAATCTAGATACTTCGGAGGATTACTATAAGGAAATCGTCTCTACTCGTAGCTATGAGGATCGCTTACAGACAATAGATAATATTCGTAAGACAAATATCACTGTATGTAGTGGAGGTATTATAGGGATGGGAGAATCTCTAGAGGATAGGGCGAGTATGCTTGTATCTCTTTCTACACTATATCCACAACCCGAATCAGTGCCAATTAATGCTTTAGTACCTATAGAAGGAACTCCTTTGGAGGAATTACCTCCTGTGGATATCTGGGAAATGGTTAGAATGATTGCTACGGCTCGTATTGTGATGCCACAATCCCAAGTAAGGCTCTCAGCAGGGCGCACCCATATGAGTAGAGAAGGGCAAGCTTTGTGCTTCTTTGCCGGAGCCAACTCAATTTTTGCAGGAGATAAGCTCCTTACAACTCCTAATCCAGATATTAAGGAAGATATGCAGATGTTAGAACTCTTAGGAATGCGTACTCAGAAGCCTTTTGAGAAACACCCTCAGCCTGTTACTGTGGAGGCTGCAGACTCACAAATTCCAGCTCTTGGAGAGAAACCTAAATGGTCAAGGCCTACTCACAAAAATGCTCATAGTGAGGCCTACCAGAAGAAGAAATAGTATGTCATTTTGAAATATAGAGAGGTTGTTCTAGAAATTAGGACAACCTCTTATGTTATCCTTGTATGCTTGAGAAAAATAGAGACAACTATTTTTTCAATGTTATCTTCATATGAGCATATTTATTTTCTAATATTCCCATCAAAAAATCTAGGTTTTTCTTTACACGTATGTCTTCAGACTCATCGTACTTTTGCTTCATATAATTATAAGTCGTCCTACTTCCCTCATATTCGATTTCCAGAATGATATGTTCTGATATTTCATCCATAGGGATATCAGGATCCTTAATGAAAATATTCACCATTACTATCAATGCCAGCTCCCACGAATACTTAGAAAGCTCATTGTTCGCATACAAAAATATAGCTTCCGTATCAGAATAATCTAATTCCTCACACTCTTTTACAAGGTCGTGATACTTTCCTTCTATTATCATTTTAGTTTAGGTTTTTAATCTCTATAAGCTAACGATTGATTAGTAATGAATCTCTTAGAGAGATTGCCTTCTTTATGGTTTCTTCTGATAGGTCAAAGGTATTTCCTAGCGAAAATAACCTTCCAGATGCTGTTTGTAGCACTTTTATTCCTTGAATAGGTGTAGAAAACTCTGGAAAATGCTTGTTGGAAAAGTAAGTTAGGTATCCAATCCAGAGATTTTCCCCTTTTGTAGGGATTCTATCTTCCAATTCATCGGAAATAACCACGGCATATTGCAAATCTTGGGTTTGTTCCAAGCAGAAAATAAGTTTTTGTAGGGTATTTTCGTCTAATTCTTTGGAAAAATCGTTTGAGAATTGAATCATTATGGTTGCTGGAGAGCTGAATTTCTCCACTCCTTGCGAGACGCTTATAGAAATATCTGCTACCGAGTGCTTGCTGATAGTTTTTTTCGTATTGAAAAAGAACAAAGACCTGAAAGGAGCCCAGCTGGTCGCCTCTATTGTAAGATGAGGATTATTCTTATCAGGGTTATGATAGGTGATTCCCTTGTCAGGGATGATGATATCACACAAATGCGTTTCATTAAAATCGGACAAATCCTCCTTAAAGAAGAAAAGCCTATCCTTGTCATCCAATATGTAAAGATGCATTTGAGGAAATAGATTTTTGATAAGAGATAGCAACTTCTTACAATAGATGATATATTGCTTGGCATTCAGCGGTCGAAGACTCAGCCGAGAGATGATTTCTAAAGTATCCATATGATTAGAATTCTTTTATTAGCCTTCTTTATTGGATAAGTGCTGAGTTAAGAATAAGAGTCTATAGAATTTCAGCTAAGCTATAGATGATAATTGAACTACCTGATAAAAGTACTAATTTCATTCACCAGATGAGAAACAGCATTAGAAGAAGGAGTTGGCTTGTTCATAAACTCTGAGAGGATAGCTTCCCTAAGAGAAGAAGCAGAGGTTACCTTCTCCTCAGTGCTGAGCTTATGAATGATTTGTATGGTAGCATTCTTTGCCAAGAGCATTACATTCCAAAGGTTCTCACTGATATAAATCTGTTGGGTGATATTGTGGTCGAATTCTGCGTTGATATGCTCAATAAGAAGGTGCTCATAAGCCTGTTTATCTTCGGAAGTAGGAGCCACACGTAGGGTAAGCTTTTGAGGGCTGATGCGGTCAAGGAGTAATACGAGGCGTTCGTATGCTTGGAGCCGTAGGGGTAGAGCTTCTTTCTGAAGGTCTTTCAGTAGGAGCCATTGGCGTTTTTTGTCTTCTCCCTTGAAGTATTGGTCAAAGAAGAAATAAGCGATTCCAGCCACAATAAGGGCAGGCAGGCAATAAGAGAGGGTTTGTAGAAAAAGGTTCATTTTATGTAATTTTATTTAAGGGTTATTTTTCTGTTTTATGTACGTGGAAAAAAAAGCCAATTTTTTTCCACGTAGTTTTCTCTTTTGAGAATTTTGATTAGTTAGTATAACCAAAGCGTCGGAGTTGCTTGAGGTCAGAACGCCAATTTTTATTAACTTTTACATAGAGTTCTAGGTGGATTTGCTTTCCGAAGAAGGTCTCCAGATCGTGCCTTGCCTGCACTCCTACTTTCTTAAGAGCTTCGCCTTTATGCCCGATGATAATCCCTTTTTGGGTTTCTCTCTCCACCATAATAATGCTTCGGATACGAATAATCTCATCAGTTTCGCTAAAAGTTTCTGTTTCTACTTCCACTGAGTAAGGAACCTCTTTTTTGTAATTTAGAAGAATTTTCTCACGGATGGTCTCATTGACAAAGAAGCGTTCGGGCTTATCGGTAAGCTGATCTTTAGGATAGAAAGCAGGAGAGGAGGGAAGTAACTCCAGAATACGGTGAAAAAGAGGTTCTATGTTGAAGTTTTCCAGTGCAGAAATAGCATAGATTTCTCCTTTAGGGATTTTTTCTTGCCATAGAGCGAGAGATTCTTTCACAGTCTGTTCATCGCTACGGTCTATTTTGTTTAAAAGGACAATAACAGGGACTTTTGCGTTATTAATCTTCTGGAAGAACTGCTCGTCCTTGAGGTCTTTTTGCCCTACCTCTACCATATAAAGGAGGATATCGGCATCCTCAAAAGCATCCTTGACAAAATCCATCATAGAACTTTGCAACTGATAGGCAGGCTTGATGATACCTGGGGTGTCAGAAAAGATAATCTGGAAGTTCTCTCCACTAACAATTCCAAAGATACGATGGCGAGTGGTCTGAGCCTTAGAGGTGATAATAGAAAGTCTTTCGCCTACAAGGGCGTTGAGTAAGGTGGATTTTCCTACATTGGGGTTTCCAATGATATTAACGAATCCTGCTTTGTGTTCCATAGAGTATTTTTTGCGTATAAATATTTAAATTATCTTACAAATACTAATTCTTTGTCACTAGAGAGTTCCTCATTAAAGGAATAGCCATCTAGATTGAACCCTTTGAGGTCTTCTGCTTCAGTGAGGTTGTTTTGAGCAATATAACGTACCATAGAACCTCGTGCTTTCTTAGTATAAGAGATGATAGTTCTAAGAGTGTCCCCTTTCCATTGTTTGAATATAGGAGTGATTATCGTAGCTTTGAGGCTAGAGCGGTTGATAACCTTGGCATATTCTACACTAGCGAGGTTAATGAGAAGTTCCTCGGGCTGTAGTTCTTTGTTAAGAGCTTCAGTCACTTTTTTCGACCAAAAATCATATAAATCAATAGCCTTATCAATGGTGATTTTTGTACCCATTTCTAAGCGATAAGGAGCAATAAGGTCTAGTGGCTTTAGCAGTCCGTAGAATCCGGAGGGAATTCTTAAGTCTTTTTGTAATCGTTGTATTTCCTCTTGGGAAAGAGAATAGGCATCCAGCCCTTCATATACCGTTCCTGCATAGGCGAAGAGGGCAGGGCGGGCATTCTCTGGGGTTAGTGGTAGGGAGAAGTCCTGATACCGTTCCCAGTTCAGCTGAGCTAGATTCATAGAGATTCCCATATATTGGGCTATTTGCCTAAGAGACAGTTCTTTGAGCTCCTTATGTACTTGAGCAATTTCTTTTTGGAATATAGGCTGAGTATATTCCTTAGTAGGAAGAGTAGAAAAAAAGTTCAGGTTTTTGGAGGGAGAGATGATGATTTTCACGAAAAATTATTTTAAGAGTTCAGTAAGATCGGCAAGGATACTCTGTCCTTTGTCTTGGTTATACCATTTTTGAAGTTCTTCTTTGAACTCAGGAGAGAGGCTTCCGTGTTCTTTTTTGTAGGCTTCTACCATAAGGGTAGCTGTTTTGGGTCTAGGTCCCCATACGTGCAAGACCTCAAGGGATTCAGAGTCAAGAATGATAAGAATAGGAATTGCTTTTCCTCCATTAGTGAGGAATAGGTTCATCAGAGCTTCATTCTCATCACGAAGGACAATTTTGAGGTTGATTAGGGGATTTGCTAGCGCTATTTTTTCTAGTACAGGGACTATTTGAGCTGCGTCCGCACACCAGCCTTCGGAGATAATAAGCCACGTTTGTTTCTGGGTGTTTTTAGCAAAAGGAGCAAGTTCTTCTGGGGAAAAGTCCAAGGTGTTGTCTAGCCTTTTGATACGTTGGCGGTTGAGCTTGGTTAATGAAACCATTGGTTCAGAATGGTCACAGCCTGTAGTTTTTCCTTGAGAGAGCAGTTCATCAATGTGTTGTTTGTATTGTGGGTAATCATATGCTTTTAAGAGGCTTTGTTGGATAATTTCTTTCATTGTTCAGTGTGTTAAAAGATTCTTATTAGGAGGCAAAGATACAAAATAATCTTGATTAGCAAAGGGATGAGGGGAAGTAGAAAATCAGTACAAAGTTACGATATTTGGACACAGAAGTCAAGGGGAATATAGGTTAAATGGATAATAATTATTTGTTGTTGTTTGTTAAAAAAGCATACCTAAAAAGGTTTTAGGTATGCTAGGGATATTTCTATAAAAATAGGTTTGTAAATCCTTAATAACCAAAACTCTCATAGGAATGAGTTGTAGAAACATTCTGCCCAATAGTATTTTTTTGAGTGATAGCAATCTGAGTAGGATATCCTTTATCATTCTTTTGAGTGATATTATAAGTAAATTCAGTAATCTCTTGATGAGTGCCTTCAGTACGTGTTATTTTCGTTGTTTTTATTTGTTTTTTGCTATAGAAAGCAGGGATATAAGGGGTTTCATCATAGGTGAGATTATCTGCGTTGAGGAGCTGGAATAGAAGCCCCTGAGTAGGGTTCTTCACAGCTGTATCATAGGTATATTCAGATATTTCGGTAGCGGTTACCTGTTGCCGAATTTTTTTTTCAAAGACAATCTTGGTGATATTTCCCTGTTCAATAGTATAGGTATAAGTATCCGTAATATCTCCATCAGTACGAGTAGCTACAACGGTATTAGCACTAGGGTAGGTGTAGGTAAGTACAGTCCCATTGGCATTGATAGATTTGTATAGTTTTTGGTTTTGATACTCAAAGGAAGCTGTGGTTGTCTGTCCAGCTTCTTCTCTGATAGAAGTAAGCTGTCCTTGAGAATTCTGTTCGAGGGTAAGCTTACGTGTTTGAGCTCCTGTAAAGGCAATTTTAGTGGTGATTTCTTTGGGAAGATTCTTTCCTGCGTCATAGGAGAGGGTAGTTGTCTGCTTAGAGATAGGGTATTCATTATTATTCTGAAGTACTACAGAAGTAATGGAAGTAATACGACCTTCATTAATAGTAATGGTTTTTTTGGTAGCATTTGCTTCATTGTCAGTCCAAGATTTGGTTTGAGAGGGGAATACTTGAGCTTCTTGTTGAGAATTTTCCTCTTGAGAAGAAGGATTAGAGTTGCCAGAATTTTGGTCATCTTTACTGCAAGCTGCCAAAACAGAGGCTATGCCTGCACAAAACAGTAGTTTTTTCAT
>CAJPPS010000023.1 GCA_905372595.1 uncultured Capnocytophaga sp.
GTATAACAAAATACTTCGATAAAGAAGAAAGAATATATTTTTATATTTCTGATAAAATACCTATGTCATCTTATATGATCCCAAATGTAGGACATTTTACAATTTATTATATACCAAAATTAAAATCAGATATTGATTATTTGAAGAATTTTGAGAAAAATAACCAACTAAAGCCATTATATAATGAATTGTATGATTACCACTATTTTTCAGACACTGATAATAAGAAAATTGACAAAATACTGAAAGAAAAGATAAAAAATGAGAAAAACTGGGGAATAGTAGGATTTTTTGTACCTATAAAATATGTAAGTGTAGATAGTGATGATGAATTTAGCATCTCATTCCCTTTTATAGGAAAATATTATCAAAAGAAGAATGGAAAATGGCAGTTTCTATTTGAAAAGAAGGTAAAAAATGCTGAAGATGACTCTCTCTTGTCAAGTAAAAAATATATAAATTCTTTTTTAGAAGGAAAGTAATAAGTGATTCAACCTAACTAATTGGCTTAAATATTTATTTCTTTTTGCTAGCCACAAGTGCCTGAGTAATGATATCCCTTGTAATATCCCATCCACGAGCAGGAGAATATTCCCGTGCATAATAGATAATCTGTAAGTGGAGTTTATTCCATTTGCTTTTGGGGAAAGCTTTTTTTGCATCATTTTCACTTTTTGTAACTGTAGTTCCATCTGAAATCCCCCAACGGAAAAGCATACGGTGTATATGAGTATCTACAGGAAAAGCGGGTACTCCGAAAGCAGTACTCATCACTACACTAGCTGTTTTATGACCTACTGAAGGTAATGCTTCTAGAGCCTCAAAGGACTTAGGCACTTCTCCATTATACTTATCAATAAGAATATGAGAAAGATGATAAATACCGTAGGACTTCATCGGAGAAAGTCCTACGGGTCTTATAATTTCTTGGATCTCCTCTTGAGAAAGCTTAACCATATCATAGGGATTATCAGCTTTAGCAAATAGCAAAGGAGTAATCTGATTCACTCTAGCATCCGTGCATTGGGCAGAAAGAATCACGGCAATAAGCAAGGTATAAGGATCCTTATGAGCTAGAGGGATGGGAGGATCTGGATAAAGTTCCTCCAATGTATCAATAATAAAACGTATTTTTTCTCTTTTTGTCATCTTAACAATCTGCCATACTTACAGCTACAGCCAGCCCTGCCTCTGAAGTTTCTTTGTATTTAGTATTCATATCTTGGGCTGTCTGCCACATTGTAGCAATAACCTTATCCAAGGGCACTTTAGCATTCTTTGGGTCTGTTTCCAGAGCAAGTTCTGCTGCATTGATAGCCTTAATTGCACCCATTGCATTACGTTCAATACAAGGAATTTGAACTAATCCTCCTATAGGATCACAAGTAAGCCCTAAGTGATGCTCCATAGCTATTTCAGCTGCAATCATCACTTGTTCTGGGTTACCTCCCCAAAGCTCACATAAGCCTGCAGCGGCCATTGCTGAGGAAACTCCAATTTCAGCCTGGCATCCTCCCATTGCAGCAGAGATAGTTGCGTGCTTCTTGAAAAGGCTTCCTATAACCCCTGCTGTAAGAAGAAATTGTTCTATTTGTTGTTCGCCCCCTTGATGATTATCTATAGCCAAATAATAGAGTAAAACGGCAGGAATGACCCCTGAACTTCCATTGGTAGGAGCTGTTACTACACGCCCCAATGAAGCATTTACTTCATTTACTGCCAAAGAGAAACAAGTTACCCACTTAAGAATCTCTCGGAACTGTACTTTTTTCTCACGAATGGCTGCTAACCAACCTTCAAGGGTATGATAAGGATTAGGAATATCTCCTAAAAGTTTCTTATGAATATCATATGCTCTACGTTTTACATTAAGCCCTCCCGGAAGGATTCCTTCGGTATGACAACCTATATAAGCACATTCGAACATTGTATGCCATATGCGAAGCAGTTCTGAATGTATTTTGCTCTCCTCTCGGAGTGCTTTCTCGTCTTCAAAGATAATTTCAGATATTTTTTTATCCTGCTTTATACAGTGCTGAAGTAATTCCTTGGCTGAATCAAACTCATAAGGAAAATTTTTCTCTTGCTTTGAGCCTTTTTCCTTGTCATCATCGGTCTTTTCTTTGATTATAAATCCTCCCCCAATAGAATAAAAAGTAGAAGTATAAGGAGACATCTGGCTTCCTTGTGCTGTAAAGGTAATCCCATTAGCATGAAAAGGTAAAAAGTTTTTATTGAAAACGACTTCTGTAGTGGGGTCAAAATCTATAAAAAAGGCTCCAGCTAAATGCAATTTCTTATCTCTATTAATCGTATCAATAATAGAACTTATACTCTCTACAGGAATATATTCTGGATCGGTACCACTGAGTCCTAACATTGCTGCCAAGTCCGTTGCGTGTCCTCTACCTGTAAGAGAGAGAGAACCATATAAGTCCACTTTGACTTTCTCTACTTTTTCCAATAGATTTTGTTCTTTAAGCTCCTTAAGGAATGCTTCTGCAGCACGCCAGGGACCTAAAGTATGGGAGCTGGAAGGACCCACTCCTATCTTAAGCATCTCAAAAACACTTACGTATTCCATAGATTTTTCTGACAAAAATTAGACTGCAAAAATACGTCTCTTTTCGGGAAAAAACAATGCTTTTAAGAGTTTTTTTCTTCCTTACATTTACCTAAAAATAACTTCTATTTTAATTCTAGAAGCTGTTTTTTCACCTCACCTACTGTCTTCTGATAATCTATTCCTAATCCCTCCTGCTGAGAGGTAAGTTCTCCTTTTGCATTGAATACACTAATGATATTGGAATGAGAGAAATCCACAGGAGATATTTGTTTGTAATTCACAGCTAAAATGGCTGCAAATTCACGTGTTTTCTCTTCATCAGAACGCAAAAATACCCATTGGTCATCATCCATATCATTCTCTTGGGCAAAGGATTTGAGATGCTCAGGTGTATCTACCTCTGGATCTATACTCACTAGGATATACTTAACCTTATCCTTATGAGGAACCTCCAAAGCTTCCACTTGCTTACGTATCTCTCTCATATCACGAATAAGAATAGGACAAGCTGCTTTACAAGAAGTATAAATCATCACCACCACTAATACATTCCCTTTGTAATCTTTCCACTGGATATCATTCCCATTCTGAGTAGTCCATACCTCTGGGAGATTATAAATAGAAATATCGGAAATGGCTCCTTCTTTTGATTCTTGAGTATCAATATTCTCCTGTTGTTGAGCCTTATCCTCAGCTACTGGTTTTTCCACATTACGACAGCTTTGTAAAGAAAAAAATCCTAAAGCTGCTAGTAGTAAATATATTATTTTATAACCATTCTAAAAAATCATATATAAAAAGAATATTTATAGAAATAAGATTCTTTATCATTTATTCTTAGCACAACGAAAACCTAAGTTCTTACTAGTATAGTTTGCCTTAAGAGTCCCTCTAAGAGAATATCTCATAAAAGCTCCATAATTAGTTAAATCTGAAGCATTTAAAGCACTTCCCCCACAGAAAAGCGCATCATCTCCAAAATTATCCTTTCTGGCTTCTCCTGAAAAAAATACACTATTGAAATCACTCACCCATTCCCATACAAGCCCATGCATATCATATACTCCCCAATAGTTTTTTTGAGTTTGTCCTATAGGATTATTATACGTCTGAGGCGTTTGTAACCAATGAGCTATGTATTCAGAATAACTCTTCTTAGAAGTAGCATTAGGATTTATTGCATCAGCTTGAGCTACATACTCCCATTCATCAGTTGTAGGAAGTCGTTTTCCCTGACATTCACAATATTTTTTAGCCATAAACCAAGAAATATTAGTTACAGGAGCTTGCGAAAGCAGAGGAGCATAGTCCAAATCTGCTTTCCACTGAGAAAGATAACTCTTCTGAGCAAAAATTCGCTTTATCTGTGAGCGTTGGTACTGTGGATATTCCTCTAGAAATTGCTTATATTGTTCATTTGTCACTGGAAAAACATCCAAAAAAAAGTCCTTTACCTTTACTTTTTGAGTAGATTTATCTTTTTCCTTAATTCCATACATTGGTTGATAAGTACCACCCTTAATTTGCACCATTGGCGAAGTTTCTTGAGTGGATTGCCCTAAAGAGAACTGTATATAAATAAGCAAAAGGAATTGTATTAGAGTTTTCAAATATTTATTATTTTAGGATTAAGACACTCTTACACAAATAGGCTCTTATAGCCCTTAATTTTGATAATAACGCGATGAACTTAGGATTCATCGCGTTACTGAAATTATTTATTTTTTATCTTCTGTACCATCTCGGGGGTAACTACTTTCTTGCTATTGTCCCAAGTATTATAAACATAAGTAAGTACATCGGCGACCTCTTGTACAGAAAGTGCCTGCGGAGTCATTGCACTATTATAAGTTTTTCCATTTACTGTAATCTCACCTGTTTTTCCATGCAGAACAATATCAATAGCTCTATCCACATCCGCATTAAGAAAATCTGATTTTGCCAGAGGAGGGAAGGCTCCTTCTAATCCCTGTCCTTGAGGTTGATGACAAGCCACACAAGTCTTTGTATAAATTACTTTACCATCCTCTATTTGTTGAGCTTTTGTTTTAGCGACAATGGGAGCATCTGTAGGGGTTACCGCTATTTTAAGATCTGATACATAAGGCTGAGGATCATTCTTACCATATATTTTTCTATTTTCTTCTCCCTTAGCAACCAAAAGCCCTAAAGCTCCCTTATTGAAAGCACGGAAAATAGAGTGATCCACCAACACATAAGAACCTGGTACATCTACTTTAAACTCTACAATGGCGGCACCTCCTGCAGGAATTACTGTAGTTTGTATATTTTTGTTGATCATATCTCCTCCTTCTATATGTACTTGGTCAAAAATTTCACCAATAACATGGAAAGAAGAAACCAAATTAGGACCTCCATTCCCTACAAACAGACGAACTGTTTCCCCTGGATTCGCTGTAAGAGCACCATCTTTGGTTAGTGCACCTACTTTCCCATTAAAGAGAACGTAATCAGGTTTTTCTGCTAATGCTTTTTCTTGGTTAAAGGATTGCGTTCCACCTGCTCCATAGGCTCCATCTGTATAGAAGTCCCCCTGCATTACATAATACTCTTTATCTACAGGAGGAAGTCCCCCTTCTGGTTCTACCAAAATAAGTCCATACATTCCATTAGCAATATGTAAAGGTACAGGAGCTTGGGCACAATGATATACATAAAGTCCTGGGTTAAGACACTTGAAAGTAACTGTACGTTGTTGCCCTGGAGCTACTAGAGTTGCTTCTGCTCCTCCTCCGGGACCTGTTACTGCGTGAAGATCAATGTTGTGAGGAAGTTTGTTATCTTGATGGTTCTTAAGGGTAAACTCTACCTCATCCCCTACGCGAGTACGGATAAAACTTCCTGGAACTGTTCCTCCAAATGTCCAAAAAAGATACTTAGTTCCATCCATAATCTCACCCTCTTGTTCAATAATTTCCAGATCTACTTTGAGCTTCATTGCCCCACGAGTACCTACAGGCTTAGGAACATGAGGAGGAGAGGTAAGTTCAGCTACTACCTGTTCTCCCTCTACAGGGATATCTGTTGTAGGAATTGGTGCTTGTTCTTTCTTAGGAGCTTCACCCCCGCAAGCAACAAACATAGAAGCAACAATGGCTAAAGCCATTTGTTTTATTGGTTGTTTTCTCATTTTTTTAATACTTTAAAATATAGGACAAAGATATAAAAAAAATATTAATTATCACCTAGTCATTACTATTTTTTTTCATAAATATTCAGAAAACTATTCTATGAGAAACCTTTTATTATCAATTCCAAAATATCATTTTAGAAATTAGATATAGAAATGTTTTTTACAGAATTCCTATTAGCTTAGAATGTAATTGAGTAGTCTGTGTATCTGTTAAGCTAGCTATATAACTAGTAAGTGAAAGTATTAATTCATAGAGATTCTCCTTACCTAGTAGATATTGGTCTGGAATTGTCTTAAGGATAATACGATCATAGGAAGAGGTTTTCCCTTTCCAATGATGATAAACAGCTGTAAAATATACCTTTAGAAGATGCTGAAGAATAGCATAGCCTGCTAGCTCTTTCTCAACTACCTGAGGAGATTGGTAGATATTAGTAATACTGAGATTAATGATTTTTTCTATCTGTGTCTTATACTGACTTTTATCCAAAAGAGCTGTAGTCAATTCGCCATTAAGAAGGGCTTGCTGATGAGCTTCAAAGATAGTAACTACTTCTCTGATAAGCGTTCCTATAGAAAGTGCTCTGAGATAGGCTATTCTATCCCGTTTATATGGTAATTGATGATACTTTTGGGTAATATTATCTATCGCTATTTTGCTTCCTTGAATAAATGGAGACAAATATTCCAATGCATAAGATTCAGGAATCCACCCCAGATTAATACCATCTTCAAAGTCAATTAATGTATAGCATATATCATCTGCTGCCTCTACTAAAAAAGCCAAAGGATGCCGCACAAAACGCTTGTCTATACTTTCACTTATAGATATTAAAGAAAGTTCTTGTGCTAGTTCTTGAAAAAAATCCTTCTGAGACTGGAATATATTATATTTTTTATCCCATATTGCCTCTGTAGGTTTTATAGGCAATGATTCCTTAGGATATTTAATAAATGTGCCCAAAGTAGCATAAGTAAGGCGTAGCCCTCCTTGCACTCCTACCCTATTTTCAGTAAGAATTTTGAAGCCATTTGCATTTCCCTCAAAGCTACAAAGGTCTTCATATTCTTTATCTGAAATTTGCCCCTTAAGAATACTTCCTTCTTGAGAACGAAAAAAGTCTCCTATTGCCTTCTCTCCGCTATGCCCAAAAGGAGGATTACCAATATCGTGAGCTAAAGCAGCTGAAGCAACAATAGTTCCAAAATCGTTAGCCTGGTAACCCAAAGAAGCCAGCAAGGGATCTTTGGCTAGAACACTTGCTCCTATAGCACGTCCTAAAGAACGCCCTACAACAGAAACCTCCATACTATGAGTAAGCCTTGTATGAACAAATCCTGACCCTGAGAGAGGAATCACTTGTGTTTTATCCTGAAGACTACGAAAGGCTCCTGAGAAAACAATTCGGTCATAATCCACATCATAGCTCAAGCGCGTAGGATCTTCTTCCTTACGCGGACGAGTAATCTTATCTCCCTGCTTACGCAAGGAAAGGAGCTGTTCCCATTGCATTGTCATTGAATTATCTGAACCAAGATTTAATTTTACTAAAAATTCCTTGTGGAAGAACATCAATCCCTAAGCCAAAATTACTATCTCCTATTCTGTGATAATCTTCTTTGATGGGCTGAATTTTATCAAGTGTTATCTCTAAATTGGTTAACGGATTATAAGAAATTTCTACCTTACCAGAAGTTTTCTCTATATACTTCTTACTAGAGTAGGTGAAGTAATCATTGGTAAGTTCCAATTCTTGTATCGTATATTTTTCTTTAGTGTCAATAGGCTTATCTGCATAGAGTTCTATAACATAACGTTCACTATCATAGTTATGCCAATAACTACTATCTTTATGCCTGAACTCAATAATATCTTTCTTAAGGACACTATGGTCAAAATACATCAAGAATTCTCTGCCTTCTTTACTGGTAAAGTAAGGCTTAAGAATAGTAGCTGTATAGAGAATAGTTACTTCATTCTCTACCTTATCATCTTTCTCTATCTTGATTGCTACATCCTTGAATATTTCACGAATATCCTGCTCGCTACGATCGTTTACATAATTGAGATTATAAAAGAGAAAACGATTCCAGCCATCAATAAGCTCTTTCTTATTGGTTTGCTTGAAATAATTTCTCATATTATTAGCTCGATTATAACGATATACAGTCTGTAAAACCAGCTTTCCCTCACCATTTTCCACCGTTAGCTTAATATGCTCATCTATACAAGGATATTCGAACCTTGTGGGAGTACGTACTGTAAGTTCCTTATCCTGACCTATTTCCATATAATGGCAGAAGCTAAGAACGGTTCTCTTTTGTAATCGTCCAAACTCATTACGAGAAGTGGCATCTACAAAATAATCCTGCCCTTGATAGTGAATTTTTACAATTACGTGATTAAAAGAAAGCAATGAAGGAAGATAGTACTTCAGATAAAAATCCGCATTATAATTGACTAAAACTACACTTGCTGGTACCGAAAGATAATCAAGTATTGTCTTGAGCAAGACACACTTTGCCTTACAATCTCCTTGCTTATTCTGATAGGTAACAGCAGGTTCCTGAGGCTTATGACCGTTCATCTCATCGGCATTATACGTATAATAGATATTATTCTGTACATACTCAATGGCAAACTGTATCTTCTCGTCTAATGTAGCCAATTTGTCCAATTTTTCTACTAAATCAGGAGCAAAACTCTTAAGGTCGGACTGTTCCAAGACATCCTTATATAAAGGATAAATGTAATTAGAGAGGTCTTTCCAGTTGCTCTCAGTAGCGAAATCAATAAAAGGGAATATCTCTCTATTAGGGTCTACAGGGTTAATATAATTTTCTTTTCTGAACTCAAAAAATGCTCCCTGTTCAAGATATTCAATAGGCTGTTCTAATACGTTTCCTTCTTCATCTCGGAAGAAAAATTTTTTATAAGCAACCTTTTTCTGTCGATTATTGATAAACTTGTAGTAATACTTACCATATGCCCAATAAGTATCTGGAGTAACATAAATATGCTTAACAAAATCCCGACGAACAAACTCTTTCTCCGTAAAAACCTTTACTCGCGTATCCTCAAGAATAAGAATATCATAAAGACGTAAATCACGGATAGAAATATTTATTTTCTTGGACTTACTAATCACACCTCCATTACTATTATTCTCGTTATCAAGTATTTTTATATTAGTATCGGGGAGCTTATCTATATATTCCCCCTCACGAATCACCGCAATACGATGAATTTCATAATATTCATTCTCCTCCAGAACCATATCATTCACTGAGGCACGTTCCAAGTTCTCAGGCTGTGTAAGAGTATAGGACATCAGAGCATAATCCGCATTTTTCTGATCATCCACCACATAATATTTATTAAGGAGATAGCAAAAATCACGTCCTTCCTCTATCTGTTCCTGTGAAAAATCACTTTCTTTAGAATAATTTATGAGTTCTTCATCTGTAAGAGACTCTGCCCAATAGGGAGCAGGCGTTATTTTATACCCTTGTTCTACTTCCATAGTTTATAAATTGTTTGTTTAAGTATTTTATTTCTAATTTATTAGTAATTTTATGTAGATTTTTATACTGTTAAGGCAAAGTTACGAAAAGAATTTCAATATAACAATGGATTTAACTTTTGTTTTTAAAGAAAGCGATTCGGGAAACCCAAATCGCTTTTCTTATTCTTCCATTGCTAAGACTTACATATAGAAATTAGCTGAATCGTGATTTCTACGTGCTTCATCTTCTAGTTCTTCTACCCTTTGAGGAGTAATTTTATAATAATCAGCGATATCTTGATAATAACGATTCTTAGCCTCTTCTCCTCCATCAGGTACTGCTGTAATAACATAAACAGGAATTTTTTGAGAAAAATCGGTTGTGCTACGAGCAACTAATTCACTTCCAGGCTTATTAAATGGATAGAATACTCTTTCCTGATTATTCACATTCTTAGTGCCACGTAATACGTGGAAAAGAGTTACTGCAATGTTATACTTAGTATAGGGTTTTTTGGGTCCAAAATAACCTTTGAGTCCTAGAGGGTTATCTGTAAGCTTGGAACGATCTGTACTTTGTTTAGAATCAACAAGCTGTCCTATTTGTATATTCTCAGGATCTGTATCACGATAAGTATACTCCAAAAGTCCTTCTGTATCTTTGCTCACTTGTTGTGTTTTGGTATCAGTATATTCATATACCTCGAAGAAATGCTGATGAATAGGAAGCATCTCCTTAGTTGTAAATTCATTATTCATCCGCTCTCCTTTGGCATTATAATAGACAATCTCCAAGGAATAGTATCTTCCTTCAATCATCACCACAGGATTATTCTCTGTAAGTATATTGCCTTGCATATCCTTACGTACCCAGTTCTTGGTATTTTCATCTATTTCAAATTTAAACTTCTGAACTGGAGCAATGATACTTTCAAAGTCTCCGTGGAATTGGACTCCGTGAAGGTGTCCTCGGCGAATAGTCATTTCCACCTTTGCTGGTTCTTCGTGACCCTTGTCTATTTTTTCATCAGTAGGTGCTGGAGCTTCTTTGCTACAAGCTACCAAAGCAGTTCCTATAATTAGGGAGGTAAATAGTCCCTTTAGTGGGGTAAGTATTTGTTTCATTGTTGTTAATTTTAATTTTTAGTTATTTTTTAAATGATTTGCATAGCCCCAAGGACGATTGAATTCCAAGGTGATTTGCCAAGTATGAGTTGCCCGTACGTATTTAAGAGTAATGATAGGCGTATTTTTCTCTTTAGAACTTTCTGTAACGGGCTTGTTAGGATTTGCATTCCACACAATAATTGCATCAGTTTCTTTCAAGCTTTTATTAGTGAAAGTTTTATAAAATTCCTCTTTGGTAAAACCTTTCTCAACATAGTCCTTATCATCTTCCTGACGAATATACTGATATACATTAGGGTTAAAAGAAGAGATATATTGCTGAAAGTACTTAAATACCTGTTCTGGCTGGTCATTAGTTATCTCTTCTCCATTATCATCTACAGGAATGAGGGTAATGGTATCTACTCCATCATATAGCCGATAAGGACGAATATCTAAGTCGAAAACATTAGCAAAGCTTACCTCTACTTTATATCTTGCAAAAGGCGCATTATTCCTAGTAGCGTAATAAGTAATTGGGTCAAAAACACTTCCTTGATCAAAGGAGACATTTTCACTCTGCAATTTAGCTAAAAAGTCTGCTCTAGGCATACTGATAGTCTTATTAAGTACGCCTAACTGTAAGGTAGAAAGAGAGAGAGAGTTATTTTCTGTAAAATCTATCTTCTTTTCTACTACTATAG
>CAJPPS010000024.1 GCA_905372595.1 uncultured Capnocytophaga sp.
ATTGAATCTTTCTGTATAATAGCGGGTACTACCTATTACATAAGAGAATTTTTGGTAGGTAAGACTATCTGCTTTATTGAAAGTTTTGATTTCCCAATCCATAAGATTGCCTAAGTCATCATAAGTATAGAGTGCGACCTCATTTCCTCTTTTATCAAAGTGAGAGGTATAAGAATATATTTCATCCATGCCCTTATAGGGAAGACGGTATACAACAACAGGAGTATCTCCTTTGTATGCTATTTGGCAACCTAAGGTATGCATCGTTTTTATCTTCCCACGAAGTGGTTTAGGGAAAAATTGGTCGTATTTTTCATTTGTTTTATAGGCAATAGTATCTTTATTAGCTGTATTTTGAGCAACTATGACAGTAGTAATAAATAGAAAGGGGAGTAAATAGTTTCTCATAGTATCGCAAATTAAAATTATCTTACAGAACGGAGTATTTTTGGTAGTGATTCCTTCCAAAACTTCCAGTTATGAGTGCCTTGTCGGAATATTTTGGTGTAGTTTATTTGTTTTTCGTCCAAGAACTGACTGAAAACTCTATTAGATTCAATTACTAAACTATCTTCTTCGCCACATTCCAAAGTATAAGAAGGAAAAAAGTTTTTCTGTGTAGGTAATTTAGCGTTGATAATTCCCTTAAGCAAACTCATAGCTGGTTCTATGAATCCTCCACTTGTGGAATAAGCATTTCCAAATAGGTTATGGTATTGGAAAGCTAAATAAGTTGCCCCGAAACCTCCCATAGAAAGTCCAGCTATATTCCTATGAGACTTTTCTGAAAGAATACGATATCTTCTTTCTATTTCAGGAATAAACTCTTGTATGAAAAAGTCTTCATAACGCATCTGAGGTCTGTTATAATAAAAGGAATTGAACCCATCAGGACAGATAATAATCATTTCTTTAGCACCTTCAGCTATAACTTCATCTGCAACAGCTTGTAATGCTCCTTCATTTATCCAGCTTTTATAATTTTGGTTCATACCGTGTAGCAAATAGAGTACAGGATATCTTTTATTGGGTTCTGTAGCATAGCTGGGCGGAAGATATACTGCAAAATGTTGTTCTCCACCTAATATTTGGCTTTGTAGAGTTGGGGAGAGGTCTATTACACTTGTAGAAGAAGAATTATGAGAAGGAATAGTTCCTGTATGAGTAGCTTTTGAACAGGAAATAGATAAGATAATGCCTATGAGAAATAGAATTTGTTTCATTATTGTTAGTTTTTTCAATTAAGTTTCAAGAAATTAAAAAGTAACACCTAAGGAAAGGCTCACTCCTGAAAATTCAGAGGACGCAAGATTATTATATTGGTATTTTACACCTCCTTTATAGCGTTTGTAATAATAATTAACTCCTGTAGAAAAAGAAAAATAGTTCTGATGAGCAAAAGAAGTGTATTGTAATGCATAGGAAAGAGAAAAAGGAGAACGCACAAAGACTTCCCCTTTATTATTAAGAACTAACCCAAACTGATGAACTTCATTTCCTATGTATCCAGCTCCTATTCCCCACCCTAAAGTAACGCGCTGAGTACGTACTCTATAATATTCGGCTGTTAAAGAAAGATAATCCAAGTGTTCTGTAGGGTATCCTTTCTTGTTTTCCCAAAAATGTTGATATGAAAAAGAAGCTCCAAACCGGCTAGCAAAGCGTAAGCCTGCCTGAAAATGATTCTGATAAATGTGATTTCCTAAGAAAAGCTCGTTGGAGAGTTCTCCACGTAAGAGAGAGAACTTATCCAGCTGGCTTTTATCATAAGTATAATCACCTATGTGATTTTCATAGTAGGGATAAGGAGAAAGCTCAGCCCGTGACATACGTCCATTATATTCGTAACCACTTTCTATGAGTAAGGAATAAGGAACACGTATGACTATATCAAAAAGTAACATTCCCACAAGGGGCGAATCCCAGAAAGAATAATTTCTTCTGGAATCTGTTGTTACTTGATCTGAAGAACTTGAAGAAACTGCTGAAGAGGACGAACCCAAAGATGATTCCTGTGAAAGCTGTGCTTTTGCCTCCTTGAGCTTTTCTTGAGAAAACCCTATTCCATTAAGGAATAGGGTAAATATTAATAGGTATTTTTTGATCATATGATTATGAACCTTGATGATTTTTCTTAAGCAAATCATTCACTGATTTTACAGGATTAAAAGTAACTTGAGGCACTTCCACAAAGATACTAATCCAGCCTGCCATAGCTCCATTCCATAAGCCTGGAAGCTCAAGTGCTTTCAGTGGAGTTCCATTATAAGATTTTTCGGTAATAAAACTAAGTTTCTTATCCTGAAATTCTTCCAAATCAAACATTTCTCCTTTAAAATTCTTGATACAACATACAATATCTACGGGATTAAAGTGCGTAGAGGACTGTAATATCTCCCATTGCTTAGGATTTTTCTTATCTATTTGTGCTGTTTCTATAATCTGAAGACTTTCATTTCTTTCTTCGTCTCTCACCCAGAAAGGACCTCCTCCTATTTCACCTTCATTCTTAACCATTCCACATACACGTATGGGTCGGTTTAGTGCCTGATAGATGTATTCTATCATATAACGTTTAGCAAACTTATAAACGTAAGAAGGCACCTTAATATTAAGTTGAGAAAGGAATTTTAACACCTCTGGAAGGTCTTTCTTTTTGAGTTTTTCGTTCTGTATCTGCTTGAGAATCTTATGTACTTTAGAACGTGTTTCCTCTAGTTTTCCAGCCAATACCTCTTTATAGAAAATAGCCTCATCACCATAATTTTCAGCTACTACATTATCAATATTTTTTATAAAGATAATATCAGCATTCAGTTCATTAAGGTTCTTTAGTAAAGCACCGTGCCCTGCAGGTCGGAAAAGGAGCTTGTTATTCTCGTCTCTGAAAAATTCGTTATCCAAAGTCAAAGCAACCGTATCTGTACTTTCACTTTGATGAGAAAAAGATACTTCAAAATGAACTCCATACTGTTTTTCCAAGCTAGGACGAATCTCTGCTAAAGTGCTAAGAAACTGATTTGTATATTCTTTTCCAATAGTAAAGTGAATATTAACAACCTCTCCTTGTGAAGCATATAAGAAAGCCTCTCTGAAGTGCTCTTCAAAGGCTGTAACTACCTTTTCCCCATATTTGTGAAAAGGAAAAAGTCCTTTAGGCTTATTTTTATAATTAAAAGGCTCTTCTTCTAGAAGAATTTTAGCAATACGTAGCTTTTGCTCATCCTCAGAGAGCCCTTCTAGGGAATGGTGCGCTTGGATATACTTCTGAAGAGATTCATAAAAGGCAAACAATTGAAGATGTTCAAAAAATATCTGTACATTCACATTGCCACTTTCTTTTACATAAGCTTCAAAAGTTTGCTCAAGTGGATTAAAGTCACTAGTAAAAGCAGAAAGGAATTGAAACATTCGTGTAGCGGAACCTGAAGCCGGAACAAACTTTAAAATATCCAAGCTATTTTTTTTCTTCTGGTAAGTAGCTACACATTGGATAGCCTCATCACGAGATAAGGAAAAAATTCCTGTTCCTACGTGAGCTGGAGCTACCAAATTCACAGGAGGTACTCCTGTAAGAAATAAAGCTACTTGTTCCTGTAACTTACTGACCTTAATTCCTTTCTCTCCCAATTGGAGTTGGTCATATTCGGTTAATTCTTTCATTGCTTTAGCTTTTTATTTATTTGTTGTATTCTATGTTGTACATTCCCTTGTAATATGGTAAAAGGAATTTGCTTTCTTTCCAGAAAATCTTTAAAAAAGATAAAAATTTCTTCTCTTTCAAAAGGTTTGTCCCTTAAGTCATCTGCCTGCCAAGGTACATCTGTATAGGTTAGGAACACCCAATCATAATGATGTTCCCAAGCATAACTCTCTATTACAGGCTCACATTTTCCATAGTATATATAAGAGTATATTACTATTTCTAGCAAGCAAGTATCACAGAAAAGATAGTGATTAGCCTTAGTTATCAGCTCATTTTCAAGGGCTATTTGACCTTTGGCTATTGGAAGAAGATCTTCCCAAGTACATACCTTGCGATATTTATCCCATTTTTCTTGTAAATATAAGCGCATATATTCTGGTACCCATTGGGTAGAATAGATCCGAGAGAGTTCCTGTGAAAGAGTTGTCTTACCAGTACATTCAGGACCTACAAATACTATTCGCTTGCAAGAGCTTGAGGCTTGTATAAGTTCTTTTTCCATTCCTGATAAGCTAAAATGGCTATAATAGTGAAAACAAGATATTGAAGAGCCGTTAAAATAAGATTTTTATACATATATAAGGGAATAGAGATGACATTTCCTATAATCCAGAATATCCAATTCTCTATTTTTCGTCTTGCCATCAGCCACATCCCCACTAAAAAAATAGCTGTTGTAGTAGCATCAACCCAATCTGTCCATACAAAATGATAAAATCCTAATTCAATTCCCTCCCAAGAGAAATGATTATTGATATAGGGCTTAAAATAATAAACTCCCATTACAAAAAACCAACTAAGTAAAGATAATACTACCATTATCTTTCTATCATAACTATTCATCTGAGAGATTTCTACGTGAATAGCATCCTTGCTATGCTTTGCCCACAATATCCAGCCATATATACTCATTATTGTATAATAGGCATTGATAAGCATATCCCCAAAGAGTCTTCCTTCCCATAACAGATAGACAAAAAGAACAGTATTAATAATCCCTGTAGGATATACCCATATATTCCTATTTTTTGAAAAAATGACACTAATTAATCCAAAAAAAACTCCTATTATTTCTACATATATTAAGTGTGTAGGAACTCCCTGATATTGTGCAAAAATCCAATCAAAAATAAGGTTCATATTCGTGTCGGTCGGATTTCACTATTTTTATGTAAATAAGCCCGCTCTCAAGAAGATCGAATACTTCTTTCACCTCATTGGTCAAAACTTCCATAACACGATCATACTCTCCATACACCTGAGTACTCAATGGGTTTTCATATACAATAAGGCCAGAGGCACGAAGTTTCTTGATAAAGTGAATAACAGGTGCTCTAAATTCATCCTGTAGCGGACTAAGGGTAAGCTCTACAGATACTTTCATATAAAATATATTTTTATTTTTCGTAGAGCAAATATACTAAAAAAAAAGGAAATAGCATATATTTTTTGAATATATTTTTGATAAACGTACAAATAATAGTAACTTTGCCTGCTGTAACAGTAATCCCAAAACAGAGATGGCAAGGAAAATAAAACTCTCCAAACAGTTTCTTAGAAGAAGTATATACTTCCTTCTTTTCCTCTTTTCGATGGTGATAGTAGTAATACATAATGCTGATAGTACCATACGCAAGGCTAGTGAAGAGAAGTGCTATACGGAAATTGATAGTATTCCCCAAAATAAAGTAGCCCTACTCTTAGGAACTAGTAAAACCCTCAAAAATGGGCAGTCCAACCTATATTTCAAATATAGAGTAGAAGCCGCTGTAGCTCTCTTTAAAGCTAAGAAAATTGATTTTATCCTTATCAGTGGAGATAATAGCAGGCAGGATTATGATGAACCCACTGATATGAAGGAGGCCTTGGTTGATATGGGTGTCCCCTCTGATAAAATTTATCTTGATTATGCAGGATTTCGCACTCTGGATTCCATAATCAGAGCTAAGGAAATTTTCTCCCTTACAGAACTGACTATCATCTCTCAAGCCTTTCATAACCAGAGAGCTATCTATCTGGCTCAAAAGTATGGTATCAAGGCTATTGGCTTCAATGCCAAGGATGTCGATAAATACTCAGGTTTTAAGACTCAAGTAAGAGAGTATTTTGCCCGTGTGAAAGTCTTTTGGGACTTGACCTTTGGGGTACAGCCAAAGTTCTTAGGAGAAAAAATAGAAATTCATTAATTATGCAGGCATTAGGAGATTTATATTTGATTCCCAATTTGTTAGGAGAAAGTTCTATAGAACAAGTTTTACCCTCTCGTGTGAAGGAGGTAATTTCAATCTGTAACCACTTTATTGTAGAAAACGAAAAGAATGCAAGGCGATTTATCAAGCTGATGATTCCCCAAAAGCCTCTTAATCAAGTGGAACTATTTCCTCTAAACAAACACACTGCCACAGAAGATAAGGAGAGCTACCTTACTACTTGCTTAGAAGGAAAACCAATGGGAATTATCTCCGATGCGGGATGTCCGGCAATTGCAGACCCTGGTAGTGAAATTGTTCGTATGGCACATCGTAAGGGTATTCGAGTGATTCCTTTGGTGGGTCCCTCTTCTATCCTCCTTTCCCTTATGGCTAGTGGAATGAATGGACAATCTTTCGCCTTCAATGGATATTTGCCTATTGACAAAGCAGAAAGAAAAAACGCCCTAAAAAAGCTAGAAAAACGTGCTCGAGAGGAAAATCAATCACAGTCCTTTATTGAAACACCTTATCGTAATGAAGCTCTATTACAAGAAATTATCCAGACACTCTCTCCTGATACTTCACTCTGTATTGCCTGTAATATCACCTTAGCAGAAGAATCTATCTATACTTTTACATTAAGAGAATGGAAGCATAGAAGCAAAGATATACATATACAAAAACAACCAACTATTTTTATTATTTATTGAAAAAGAGGCTCTAATGAGCCTCTTCTTATATGATGTTATCTACTTTCGTCTCTTTCTGATAAAGAGAATGAGTCCTACAAAAGCAATTCCTACAGCAAGGATTATCCATAAGGAACCAAAAGATACTTTCTGTTGTTCTGTTGCTGTTGAGCTTTCTTCTTTCTTAAGGACTTTACTATCTTTGTCCTGTGAAATCTCTGTACTAGATTTCTTAGCTAAGGAAAGTTGTTTCTGGTAAGCTTGTGCTTTCTCCACAGAAGCCTTCTGAGAAATATAATCCTGTAATTTCTTATTCTCTGAAGAGAATTGAGAGGCTTCCACTCCAAATTCTTTTGCCAAATCTGTATGAAGGTCTGCTAGTTTCTTTATCTGTTCTGTAGTTGCCTTCCACATTCCTTTACGAGTTGCTTCAAGCATTACTGCGGTAACTTCCTGTAGAGCTCCCACATTCTCTTTTTCAATAAATTGGGTAACTCCAAGTTGGTGCTTATCCTCTATATAGGTTTCATATACTTCATTCCATAAAGCATCATCTATTAGTTCAGGACGTGTGGCTTCCCAACCGTGCATATTCACTACAATTTCTTGTATTTGTCCTGCACTAGAAGCTTTCCCCTTCATCATTTCTTTGATATACTTAGGATTGAGAACTGTTGAGCGAGCCTCTACCCCTACAGCTTCCTTTAGTTCTTGCATATGCATATTCTTATGATTGCGGTAATCAGCAAGATAGGCATCTGGATCCTTTCCTGTTACTTCCTTAATAGAAGCATTCATTCCTCCCATAAACTCAAATACGTGATCCAAGCTCAAAGCCCCCCAAGTATTATTCTGACGAGGATGAATAAGAATATCAGTATGCTTAAGAGCAGCCCTAAACATTCCCTCTTGGAACTTGCTCCAGTCCTCCTTAGAACCATAAAGAGCACCCATATTATGCATATACACCTTAGCTATATCAGCTGTGGATTCCCACTTATCTCCTGCATTAATAAGCCCTTTGATATTAGTACCATAAGCCCCTTGTAATCCTCCAAAAATACGAGAAGTAGATAGCTCTCGGGCATCTTTAGGAGGAATTCCTGCATTTACTAGTTCTTTCTCTATATCCACTGTTCCTGCACTAACTTCATTTGTATATTTTTCTTCAGGTAATGCCGAAACCATCTCAATAGCTTTTGTTATAAGAAACAAACGAGAAGCTGCTAAGTCTCGGAACTGCCCTGAAGTCTGAACAACAACATCTATTCTAGGACGTCCTAACTCCTCTGAAGGAATCAAACGAATATCCCCTACACGACCAAAAGTATCCCACACAGGTTCTACTCCTAATAAATAAAGTACTTGAGCTATAGTAACTCCTTCTGTTTCAACAAATTCAGAACTCCAGAAAGTAAAAGCTATTTTTTTAGGATATTCATTATGGTTCTTTTTATATTCCTCCAAGGTACTTTGAGCCAAAGCAACTCCTCTATCCCAAGCTAACTTAGATGGAGTAGCTTCAGCATTAATTGCATAGAGATTACGTCCTGTAGGAACTGATTTGGGGTTAGCTACTGCATCTCCTCCTGAAGAAGGTGGTGTATATCCACCATTAAGCGCATTGAGAAATGCTTTTTCCTCTATAGAGGGACTATTCTGTAAGGCTTCCTTGTAAAAAGATATATTAGTAATAGCCATTTCTATATCTACAATGGCTCGTGCCCGTTCTGTTTGAGCCTTTTTGGCAGCAAGTTCTGCTATTTCTGCTTCAGTAAGTACTTTTCGTTCTTCTTTTTTAGTAGGTACTTGCACTTTTTTCTTTGTTTTGGTGGCTTTTCCTACTGCATCAGGCTTTTTGGCTACACTATCCTTAGTCTCATTAACCGTAGACTTGGTCATATCAGATACAGACTTATCTTTGTCCTTAGCCTCTGCTTGCTTACGCATAAATGAGGGAATTCCAGCTTGTGCTTGCTCTGCTAGGAAATCCTTTGCCTCCTTAAGATCTTTTTCTGTAATGTGAGCATAATTACAGATAAGCTCATTAGTAACAGCTTTCCCAGCAAGCACTTCCTTTATAAGAAGCTTAGCTGGATTGAGATATTTTTCAGTAAAGAAAGTTTTTTTCTTTATTTCTTTATCTGTTACCTTACCATTGAGTTTGTCCAAAGTAGCCATACTATAAGCAATAGGATCTACCGACATAGCTGAAACAGTCGAAAGTACTTTTTCAGGAGTATAAAGAACTCCCATTGTATAATACTCTCCATTTATCTTCTCTGAGGCAATTTCTTCTGCAAAATTAGATAATCGGTCTATTTCTTCCTCTGTATAAGGCTGAGAGAGAATACTATCCAACCTTAAATCACGATGTAAGCCCATTTCCACCGCTAATTTCTTAATATGTAAGGAGATTGCATTCTTATCTGTAGGATTTTTTGCTTTTTCATAGGCAAGAATATCTTTTTCTAGTTCACTAAAAGTAGTACGCATATCACTTTCCGTAAAAGCTGGAGTCAGATAAGAAAGAATTGTTGCATAAGAACGCCTCTTAGCCATTATAGACTCTCCGATATTTCCTATAGAATAGTAATAGAAATGAGGGACAGTCCCCACCAGAATATCACCCCAATCATAATCCGAAAGAGCCACTTGCTTATTAGGAGTAAATTCTAAAGACCCGTGAGTACCAAAGTGTATCAAAGCATCTGCCTTAAGGGCATTCTGTACCCACAAATAAGCCCCTATATAAGCATAAGGAGGTATTTCTTTTACTCCGTGCTGTACTTTAAAATCATCATCAGTACTTAGTGCTGCAGGTGGCTGAGGCAGAATGGTTATATTTCCAAAAGTTACCCGAGAAATCCCTAGATATTCTTTTCCTTCCTCTGTTGTAGTCAGGTAATTCCCTGGAGAAGCTCCATTATGAGCGACTACTTCCTTATAAAGCTTCTCAGGAAGAGCTCCCTTAAGCCAAAGATCTAATTCTTGAGATTCCACTAAGGCAGGATTTCCTTCCTTAAAGAATTTCTCTATCTCACCCTTAGAGGAAGCCCGATAGGTGTTTGCTTGCTTGTGAAGCACTTGAGTAAATTCTTCTACACTATCGGGAAGGTTTTCAACAGTATATCCTTGATTTTTAAGGTTTTTCAAAAAATGATACAAAGATTCTACAACTTCCAAACCCTGTGCTACAGGAATAGCAGGTCCTTCCCCTTTGTAATATACAATAGCTAACTTCTTGTCTTTATTATCCTTAGTTTTCAGCTGTGTAAAATTCTGTATAATTTGAGCAAACTTATCAGCTCTGTTGGGGATAGCATCCAAAAAATAATATCCATCCTTATTCTGGTTTTGAGCAATGACCACATAAGGGTAAATAGCCCCATCCAGTTCTGGCATTACTACAGTCTGCCCTAGGAATCCTCCAAAAAGCCCCATAGGATCCTCTTCCCATTTCTCCTTAAGGGAAAGAATACTAAGCCCTGTAAATAAAGGTATATTTTTCTCCTTCAGGTAAGTGATAAATGGTTCTGGATTCCCCATAAGCAATTGACCGTGAGGGAAATATACAATTGCATCAGGATTTATTTCCTTCAGAAATTCCATTCGCTTATCTATCTGAGCTGTAAAAGGATATACATTAAAGCCTTTATTCTGTAAGGCAGTAATCACTCCATTGAGGTGCTCCTTATTCCCCGCAAAAGGATCGTGAATACCTGCTAATACGGCTATTTTGGGAGCATTTTCTCTGTAGAAATGATGCTCTTTTATATAGGCTTCATAGGAAGAAAGTGTATCAAAGGAAAGCTGATCATCTAAGTGAAAATAAGCATTATCCTTACGCCCTATCGCTGGAGAGGGTTCTGTAACAAACCATTTTTTATCAATATATTTCCGCACATAAAGAGCCAAGTTCTTATAATTCTCCTTATTTCCACTCTCAAGATACTTTGAGATACGTTCTAGATCCTTTTCGTCTAAGTTACTGATATCATTATCAGGATTAGTAACCATAAAGCTATGAAAAGGTACTTTCTCAGCTGCTTCTATTAGCTGATTACGTTGCTGATCTGTAACCCTTAAGCCCATTGCCCATACCAATACAAAGTCATAATCCTTAAGCCTATCAAGCTCTTCTAAGGGAACTTCCTCATACTTGATGAATTTATCTGTATTAGAAAGAGCCATATTGGATGCCTGATAGCTCAGGTAATTTACTAGAGCTATACGTGTGGGCGATACATATTTACAATAAGTAAAATACCCCCCTCCCACTAGTAATAACAAAGAAATAAGTAATAGAATTTTCTTTCTCATCTTCTTTTAGATTGATTTAGATTGATTATTAATTAGAAATTTTAAGGCAAAGGTACAACTTTTTTTCAAGATATTCTATTTTTATTCAGAAAAAATAAATAAAATTAAAAAGTATTTTTATA
>CAJPPS010000025.1 GCA_905372595.1 uncultured Capnocytophaga sp.
CGCGACATTCAGCTTGGAAGGCTGACGCTCTACCAACTGAGCTACTCCCGCAATACTTATAGTGGGGAGGACAGGATTCGAACCTGTGAAGGTGAAAACCAGCAGATTTACAGTCTGCCCTCGTTGGCCGCTTGAGTACCTCCCCTTAATTGATCAATAAACAATGATGAACTTTGAGCCGGTAGAGGGATTCGAACCCACGACCCCGAGATTACAAATCACGTGCTCTGGCCAACTGAGCTATACCGGCAATACTATTTTTCAAAGCGAAAAAACATCTGCTTTGCGAGGTGCAAATATACGACATTTTTTCGTTCTACAAAATAAAAAAAAGATTTTTTAGAAAATAAGTTATTAACAGCCTATGAATCCTTATTGTTTTTCATGAAAGAAGGATGTTGTTCTATAGCAAAAGCTACTTTTTCCACAATTTCTTCTATGCTTTCGTTCTCATAATCAATTTCCAAAGGTGGTTTTATACGCATTATCTGTTGGATTCCTTTTTTTTTGACAGTAACTCCTTTTTTGTCAAACGAACGGCGGAATCCATCAATGACAATGGGCACTACAATAGGTTGATAGGTTTTTATCAGATGAGCGGTTCCCTTTCGAATGGGTTTCCAAGGAGAAGTTGTTCCCTGTGGAAAGGTGATAAGCCAGCCGTCAGAAAGCGCGATTCCTATGTTCTTAATATCATCTGGATTTACTTCTCGATGGATTTCCTTTCCTTTCTCTCTCCAAGTACGGCTCACTTGTACAGCACCTACATAGGCTAATATTTTGGGTAATAAGCCGGCGTGCATTGTCTCAGAAGCAGCGACATAATATATGTTCAATTTGGGTCTCCAGACATAACCTATATTTTTTAGAGAATTGACCCTCCCTTTAAGGCTGGCGTTGAATACGTGGTACATTGCGATAACGTCAGCAAAGTAGGTCTGGTGATTGGAGATAAATAGTACACCTCTTTCAGGAAGGGAGCGAATAATTTCAGAGCCTTCTATATGTAGGTTGTTAAAACCCCGATAACGCCGATGGGTAAGCATTCCTAGAGTGCGAATAATCAGTTTTTTTATCCATAGAGCGTGACCAAAAGGGTCTTGCTTCCAAAGTTTTAGTTTTGACATTGTTCTGTTGTTTTATTCTCGAATCCAGTGTTCAGGGTTGAGCTTATTGGTATTTTTATACACAAAGAATTTCATTTCAGTTTTTCCTTCACTATCGGTAAATATACGCCCTAAAGGGGTTTTTGGGAATACTTTCTGCCCTTTGCTTACGAATACCTCAATGAGGTTATAGTAAATAGTAATAAAGTTACCGTGCCTCACCTGTACAGCTTTATTTCCTCCTGGGACAGAAATAACGGCAGATACTTCCCCATTGAATACACAGCGAGCTTCAGAACCTCTTGGAGCAACCAAGGTGATACCATTATTGTAATGCTTAAGGTCAGGATATACAGGGTCATCATAGGTACCAAAGCCTTGGGACTTATACCCTCTTTCAATAGGCCAGATAAGCTTTCCTTTGTTAGCCTCAAAATCCGAAGAAAGAGCCTTTCCCTCAGGAGTAAGGTCAAAGGTACGATCGGTATGAGTAGCTTCAGAGGAAGATTTGTTCTTTCCTTTGGGAGCTGAACTTTTAGCTTTCTTGGCGTTGGCTTCTGCGATAGCCATACGGATAAGTCTATCTATTTCTTTGTCTATTTTGTTGGCTTGCGCCTGTTTTTTACGGATTTGTTCTGCATAGTCACTTTCTTTCTTTTTGATAGAAGCCACTAATAATTCTTGCTCTTTCTTCTCTTGGGAGAGTTTACTCTGTTCTTTTTGGTTTTCAGAGAGAATTTGTTGTTGGTACTTGTATTGTAGCGATAGAGAATCATTGAACTGCTTCAGGAGCTGGTTTTTCTCTTGGATTTCAAGGGCTTGATTCTTGCGGTATTGGCTGTATTGCTGAATATACTTAAGTCGTTTGTATCCTTGAGCAAAGTCCTCAGAAGCAAGAATGTATAACCATTGGCTTCTTCGGGAACGTGTTTTGTAAGACTGAGCAATTACGTTGGCATAACTTTTCTTTAGGCTAGCCAAGTCACTTTCTAGAGAATTGATTTGCTGTTGGTTTTCCTTAATCTGTTGGTTGAGTAAGTTTGCCTGATGATTAGTAATACGGATAAGCTGACTACGAGTTTGTATTTTCTCGCTAAGTTCCTGAATTTGAGAGGAAAGCGTCTGTCTTTCTTGTGCTTGCTGAGAGCGTAGAGCGGACATCTCTTGGATTTGAGCCAAGAGAGCTTTCTTCTGGTTCTCCAATTCCTTCTGTTTCTTAGAATGCTGCGCTATACTAACAGATAGAGAAAAGAAAAGCAAGGTAAAAAAGAATATACGCATCAGGGTTCAAGAGTTAGAGGTTGATAACCAGAGGGGACACTATAAGGAAATTTTACTGCGACATTGCGTTGTAAATTGCTGAATTTGAGTTTTATTTGTATGAATTCCTCAGCCTCTACTAGTAGATGAAGATCCCAAGGGAAGAGGATATGATCTACTTGCTGATAGCTATAAGAAGCCTGTAAGGAGCGTTCTTTTCCTTTCTGTCGGATCTGAGTATTATCTACTTTACATTGTTGAGTCAATACAAAAGCAATATCTAAATTTTCAGAAGAGACATTACCTCTATATCTATCATTGAAGGGTTCAACATCTATTATTTCTTTTTGTAAAAGAATCTGTCCTAAGAGTAGATTTTGAAGCATCTCAAAGCTAAGGGGAATCCCTAGGTATTGTGAAGAAATGCTATAATCACCTTCAAAATAGGTGTTATCAAGTTTGTTATAGAATTGTACTTTATCCTTGGTGATTAAAGCTTTAGCAATTCCCAAAGGAGCACTCAGCCAGAGCACTTCATCTTTTTTCATACGGAAAGAAAGTGGAAGGCTCTGCTGTTTCTTACCATTATCATAAGAGACATTTAAGGTGCCTACTAAGGTCTCGAAAGAAGGGAAGGCTTCAGTATGAGCCTTAAGGATATCCTTCTCTGAGAGTAAGAGCTTGCTTTCCATCTGGGAAGTAGTTGTTTTAGTTGTTCTACAGCCCGAGAGAAATATAGTCAGGAATATAAAGAAATAAGATAAGAATTTCATTTTGATTTTTTTGTGAATTATTTTTTTATCCATAAGTAATATACCTGTACCAAACAAATAACAGCGTTGGGGATGATTACAGGCCAGAGAATCTCTTTACTGAAAGCTCCATAGATAACAAAGCAGATACAGCCCAATAAGTTAATCAGGCGTATCAGGGAGACAGTCCTTACAATAAAGCTTAACACAATAAATACAGAAGCAAGGTAACCAATGTATTTGACAAGTTCGGGATTCATTATTTTTTCTTTTTAGAATTGGGTTTGTTTGTAGGAGTGGTTTTAAGGTTTTTCTTTTCTTTTTTAGGAACAGGAACTAAGGCAGCTGCCTGAGGATCAAGTAAGCGATGTACTCCTTTGGGAGAGATATTTACAGCGATAATCTTTCCCTCCTCGTCCAGAAGAAAGTTAGAAGGAATATTCGTAATCCCTAAGGATTTTAGGGTTTCATCATTGAATTTCTTAGGGGCAATAGTATGAGGCCATTTGATACCTTCTCTGTGAATATAGTCTATCCAAGTATTTTTGTCACTTTCTACAGCTACCGAATAAATTGTAAATCCGTGAGAGCGATGGTAGTCCTTATAGAGGTTTCCAAATTGTCTATCAGCCTCTACACAAACTACACAATCCGAAGCTGTAAAGAGTACTAAAGTAAGGCTTTTTCTCACAGAAGAGAGCCGTTCAGTGGCTTTCTCAGAGGAGAACTCTATATCAGGGAATAGGCTTCCTAACTGAGTTTTACTCATTGCATTAAGGAGGACATCAATTTTTTGTAAGTCATCAGGGTCTTGTGTTTTTCTATCAAGCAATCCATATAATCGTTTTCCTTGTGTGTAAGAAATATCCCTATCCATAAGCAAGTCCGAGAGAAGGATTCCATTGAATTGGCTTTTGGGAGATTTTCGGATAAGCTCCTCCAAGCGTAGGCTTAACAGCTCAGAGGAATTGGTTGTTCTCTGGTTTTTGCTTTTAAAAAGCATAAAATTCTTCACCAAATCAAGCGTTTGGCTTCCTTGGATACTCTTGAAATAAACTTGTCGCCTATTCTCTATGGCAATATCTACTTGTAGGTCTCCTTCCTCAAGGATAAAAAAACCAGTGTCCTTGAAAGTCTTACTTGTTGATAGTGAGGCTTTCATAGGGTAGGGGATATTCCCTGAAAATGTGAATTCTTTATGGCTAACTAAAGTGCTATCTACTTGGTTATTATACCATAAATATAGCTTCCCTTCATAAGGACTACTAACACTTCCTGAAAGGGTGAATTTCTGACTAAAAGAAGTTCCAAAGGAACATAAGAGCAATAGAAGAAAATACTTTTTCATATGCTGTGAAATAATGGGCAAAAGTAATAAATATTTTTCGTTTTTCATATCAAAATAAGGAATTAGAGGAGTAATTTTCGTATGAAATCATTTTTCCCAGCTGCTATAAGAGCTTCAAAAGTAGTTTTTAGATGTTAATTTTATAATTTTTAAATGATGTAAATATTTGATTTATAGTTTATTAGATAAAAATAAATGGTTTTTTTTCAACAATGTAATGTTATTCAAAAAAACTTTCTTACTTTTGCAACGGAATAAATTAAAAATTTTTAAATTATGTCAGACATCGCATCAAGAGTAAAAGCTATTATCGTGGATAAGCTCGGCGTAGATGAAACAGAAGTAGTTGCAGAAGCAAGCTTCACAAGTGATTTGGGAGCAGATTCACTGGATACAGTAGAACTTATTATGGAATTTGAAAAAGAATTTGATATCCAAATCCCTGATGATCAGGCTGAAAACATTTCTACTGTGGGACAAGCTATTAAATACATAGAAGAAGCAAAACAATAGCATTCTCTCACCTGAAAAATACTCTACGGGGAGGAAACTCCCCGTTTGGTATATGTAGTTGCTACAAACTTTAATAGAAAAACCTCATTATTATGCAAACAAGACGTGTAGTTGTAACTGGATTAGGAGCGATTACTCCTATAGGGAATACTTTGGAATCCTACTGGGAAGGCCTTATCAAGGGAGAAAGTGGGGCAAACCTCATTACTCATTTTGATGCCTCCAAGTTCAAAACTCAATTCGCCTGTGAGGTAAAGGGATTCGATGCAACCCAATTTATAGACAAAAAAGAGGTGCGTAAGATGGATCGATTTACTCAATTGGCCATTGTAGCCTCTGATGAAGCTCTAAAGAACTCAGGAATTGACCTTGAAGGGGAAAACAAAGACCGCATTGGTGTCATCTGGGGTGCAGGCATTGGAGGACTAATGACTTTTCAAGAGGAAGTTCTTGCTTTTGGCAAAGGTGATGGGACTCCTCGTTTCAATCCTTTTTTTATTCCTAAAATGATTGCAGATATAGCGCCAGGAATGATTTCTATCCGTCATGGGCTTAGAGGACCTAACTTTACCACCGTATCTGCCTGTGCATCTTCAGCTAACGCACTTATAGATGCCCTGAACTATATTCGTTTAGGATATGCAGATGTAATTGTTACGGGAGGCTCCGAAGCAGCTGTTAATGAAGCGGGTATCGGAGGATTCAATGCACTACACGCCCTTTCTACACGTAATGATGACTATAAGACTGCTTCTCGCCCTTATGATGTTACTCGAGATGGCTTTGTTCTCGGGGAAGGTGCAGGAGCCCTTATTTTAGAAGAATATGAGCACGCTAAAGCGCGCGGAGCTAAGATATATTGCGAGCTTGCAGGAGGAGGACTCTCTGCCGATGCTTATCACCTAACAGCCCCTCATCCAGAAGGAATAGGAGCTAAGGCGGTAATGCTTAACTGCCTTGCTGATGCTAAAGTAGCTCTTGAGGAAGTAGATGCTATTAACCTTCACGGAACCTCTACACCACAAGGAGATATAGCCGAAACTAAAGCTGTGAGAGAGGCTTTTGGCGAACATGCTTATAAGCTTAACCTCAATTCCACCAAATCAATGACAGGACACTTGTTAGGAGCAGCAGGTGCTATTGAGGCAATTGCTTCCGTTCTGGCGATAGAACACCAGATAGTTCCTCCTACGATTAACTTTGTTAATCCCGATGAAAATATTGACCAGAAGCTTAATTTTACCTTCAATAAAGCACAAAAACGCACTGTAAATGTAGCTATGAGCAATACCTTTGGCTTTGGAGGACATAATGCTTGTGTGCTATTCAAAAAAATAGATTAGATGCTATTCTTTAAGAAAATAATGTCCCGCTTTCAGAGAAAAGACGGGATATTTTTTGTAAAAATGGAAAAACTCTTAGGGTTTCCTCCTAAGCAAATCCATTACTATCAGGAGGCTTTTACTCTAGGAACACCTTCCTTAACGTCTTCTCATTCTACTGTAAATTATGAACGCTTAGAGTTCCTAGGAGATGCTATACTAGGAGCTGTTATTGCCCATTTTGTATTCTTACAAGCCCCAGAGAAAAGTGAAGGAGAGCTTACCAAGATGCGCACCCGTATGGTAAGGCGTAACCACCTGAACCTCATAGGAGACCAATTACAATTAAAGGACTATCTCCTTACTGAAAAGAAAGTACTCTTGGGAACAAATCTCTCTGGAAACTTACTCGAAGCCTTGGTAGGAGCTATCTACTTGGACAGAGGCTATCAGAAAGCCTCTGAGTTTATACATCGTATTCTCATTGATACTAACTTGAGTATGAAAGACTTGGAGCACAAGGTGATTAGCTACAAGTCCTTGATGGTGGAGTGGGCGCAGAAGTATCATAAGACTATTGTATTCTTAGCAGAGGAAGATCCTTCTTATAAGGGAAGGACTAAATATTTCCAAGCAAAAGTAATGATCAATGAGAAAGTATATGCCAAGGCACACGATACTTCCAAAAAGAAAGCCGAAGAACGGGCTGCTAAGCGTGCCTACTTCCGTGCAAATGACAGAAAGAAAAATAAAAAGAAAAGCGATTAAACCAATGCCTCATACACAACCTACTCCAGAACAGGAAACCCAAGATGAAGTTCTAACGCAGTATGCGGATTCTTATCAGATTATGCTCTATAATGATGATTATAATACCTTTGATTATGTGATAGAATTACTGATGGATATCTGTGAACATACCCTTGAGCAAGCACAACAGTGTGCTCTGATTGTCCATTATTCTGGCAAATGTCCTGTGAAAGAAGGTTCCTATGAGGATCTCTTACCTCGCTGTAGTAAGCTCCTCAATGCGGGACTTACAGCGGAGATACTGCCTATATAGAGTGTCAAGGATAAAGGCTATTGCTTCCTACTTTAGTAGATATAAAAGTTACTTCTTATTAAAGATATTTATTTTGTCTGGAATCACTTTTACAGAAGGAGCTTTTTTAGAAGTCTTTTTTTACATCTTGTATGACCTCTTCCACACCATCGGTACTAAGCTTAACAATCCTATTGGACAAAAGGAATAAGGCACTATCCAAGTCTATATTTTTTGAAATATAAAGTTTTTGAGGCTTCAGGTAGATAAAAACTTTTTTAAGTTTGGTAAAGAATTTCGCCACTTTTTCGGAAAAATCTTTATGATTTGTACAAGTATAAAAACGTCCACTTACATAGGCTCCCGTGGGATTTTTGAAAGCTGTAGAATATTCTAATATACAACTATTATATTCATCTAATACAAGGGCTTCCCTCTGGTCATAATAAGTATGCTCCCTATAGGTAATATGTTCCTTACTGTCAAGATCAGTTAGGAGGTAGAATCTTTTATCCACTGTATCTTCAAATAGTTGTAGGCTATCCTTGTGACTGGGAACCTCTATCATTTCTCCAAATTGCTCACGTAATATAGCTGCTATGATTTTTCTATCAGCATCAGTGGCATAAAAATTCAGCTGTCTGCTCATAATCTTTTTTCTTACCTTTCAGGCTCTTATTAATATTTTTTTGAATATACTCTTTTTTCAACCTTCACTGTTAAGACTGTTTTGTCTGCTATCAAATACTTAGAAAGAACCTTTCTTAAGGAACAAAAGTACATTATTTTACTAAGTTATACAAACCTGATGAGCTTCTCTATCATACAAGTATCTAAATAGATAAAAACCTATAAAGACGCCACTCTTTTCAGCTGTCAAAGACTTTGATGAGCTGCTCTACTACTCCAGAATTTGTCTTCTGTGCTAGTTGTCTCAGTTGTTGCTTAATGCTATTTCTTACAGAGAATTGTGTCCTCTTACAACTTTTAAGAGCAATAAGGTATTGTTGTATTTCTTCATAATCTTTTGTTTTCCAGTGAGGTTGTCGCTTGGATTCTAATTTTTCTAATGTATATTCGCAATATCTATATAAAGTTATCAAAAATATTTGTAAAAATAGAAAGAAAGTAGTATTTTTGTGGGGTGAGATATTAATTTTTATAATATGAAGACGATTGTACTTATATCGTGTGTAGCCAAAAAAGCAAAAGAAAAATCGAAAGCTGAGGATTTATATATAAGTCCTTTGTTTAAAAAGAGTCTAGCCTATGCGAAGACTCTTACTACAACAGATAATATCTATATTTTGTCAGCAAAACATCATCTACTTCCGCTTGATAAAGTGATAGCTCCTTATGATATCTCTCTTCAAAAGGATATTACTAAGAAGGAAGATAGAATGAAATGGGGAACAAAAGTTATAGAGGAATTAAAAAAAGTGGCTAATATAGAAGAAGATAAATTTATTATTTTAGCTGGAAAAAATTATGTTGCTCCCATAGAAAATAGTTTACCTAAATTAGAGCTTCCTTTAAAGGGGAAAGGTATAGGGCAAATGCTTAAATTCTTAAATGAAAAAATAAATGAGTAATGGAAAAATCATTAACGTTAGAACTACATAAATTATTTAATAGTCAAAGGCGTTTCAAATATCCCCTTGAAAAAGAAGAAAAAAATGCTATTCCTAAAAATGGAATTTATATCTTTTTCGAAAAAGGAGAAACTATTACAACTCCTGATGGGAGGATCCTTGATCGTATAGTAAGAGTGGGAACACATAAAAAAGATGATAACCTCTACAAGCGTCTGACCCAGCATTTTACAGGAAATATAACTTCAAGTATATTTAGAAAAGATATAGGGGAAGCACTCTCTACCGACAAAAAAGAGGAAATTAGTAAATATATGAGAGAGAATCTCTCTTTTGTTGTTTTTGAAGTAGAAACAGAGGCTGAACGACTTGACTGGGAGGAAAGAATAATTTTTACACTTTCAAAAGCAGTTATATTAGGACAGATATCTCCTTCTAAAAAATGGTTAGGAAATAAATCTCCTAAGGGAAAGATTAGGAAAAGTGGTCTTTGGCAAGTAGAGGGGATTTATATAGAGGAGTTGGATAAAGCAGATGTCAATAGGTTGATGCAAATAGTTGGGAGATAATTTACAATTAATATGCTCATTAAAAGTTAGTATTAAATAAGTTAGGAGGAGAATCGTAAAATAATAACTAAGAATTTACAAAAGCAAATACAATGGAAGAAGATATTAGATCTGATATTGAAGAGTTTTTAGAAAATACAAAAGAACCATTTTACAATGAGTGTGAGTTTCAGATGTATTTAGCTCTTTTCTTAAAAGAAAAGGGGTATAATATATACTTAGAGTACTCTGTACCTTTAGATTGTGAAAAAGTACAAGGTGAAATTAATAAAAGGAAAAAAAGAGGAGAAAGTATTCCTTTCTCTAATAGAGAAAAAATGGATATAGATATTGTGATTGAAAAAGATAATTTTTTTTATCCTATAGAACTTAAATATAAAACTAGGTCTATACAAATAGATCTTAAGCGATTTGGAGAGGATTTGAAAGATTCAAAATTCCTAAAGGATCAAGGAGGAATACCTAGAGGAAGATATGACTTTTGGAAAGATGTGGCACGATTGGAGTTTATAAAAGAGAGTTTTAAACAAAAAATTTGTAAAGGATTCTGTGTTTTCTTGACAAATGATAGAAAGTATATGGAGGAAGAAATAAAAACATCAGAAATGTTTACTATGGAGGAGGGAAAACCACATAAAGGTTTTTTGAGCTTTAAAACTCCAAGTCTAGCTCAGAAACACAAGGGGTTTTCTTTATTAGAAAATCATCAAATAGATAAATGGTATGATGTAACCATAGAAGGAATCGGTTTTCATTACTGTATAGTAGAAGTATAATAATTTTATTTACAAAATAATATTTCCATTATCCCCGTCCTTTTCTTCTGAGAAGGCGGGGTTTAATTTGCTGATGGAGGAACTAGCTAACGAAACGGTTTGTCATTTGTATCAAGTCCCTTGCACTAAGATTTTATTGTATTAATTTTCTTCTTTATATCTAATCTTACAGCGATACAAGTAGCGTATAGGCTTCCCACGCTGTTGTGCAGGAATCAGTTTAGGAAATTGCTCCATAGTGCGTTGCACCTCTTTCCTTATATACAGAGAAGAAGCCACGCAGCGGACGAGCTTTACACTTCCGTCTTTTTCCACCCTGAAAAGGAGGGTTGCTTCTCCTTCTAATTCCTTATAAGGGCTTTTAAGGATGCTTTGCTTTATATACTTGGAGAAAAAACCATAAAAACAGCTATCTCTTTCCCTTACACTCACGTCCTTACATTGTACAAACATAGGTTTTCGCTCCCCTGAAGGAAAAGCACAAGTCGCCTCTACCAGCTCCTCTTCCTCAACGCTTATGGAAGGAATAGTGTCTTTCTCTTGCGTGTATCCTATACAAGGAAAAAGAAAGAAAATCAATAATATCTGTATATCCTTATTCTTCATTCAGTGTTCTCTCTATTAACACCTCGCCTTTATATATTTTTTGGTAACGAATGAGTTTTTCGCCCTTGTAATAACCTATATAGTAGGCGCGTTCTTCTTGGCGCGCTTCGGCTTCCTGCTGG
>CAJPPS010000026.1 GCA_905372595.1 uncultured Capnocytophaga sp.
GTAGTTTATTTTTGAGAAACAAAAAAGTTATTTCGGTTTTATTTGTTTTTTTTAACATAAATGTTACCTGCTACAATGGAAGATATGTAAATTGTTTTGTTATCTAGTTGAATTTCAATAGAGTTGTCAAAAGGTTGGATGTCGATTACAGAGATTTTTTTTCCAATGGAAATCTCCATTTTATTCAAATATTGAAGAAATTCCTTGGAGGTATTTTTTACCCCTACACACTGTCCGCTTTCTCCTTTCTTAAGGAGGCTTAGTAGTTCATTCTTCATAATGGGCATATTTCCCTCTCTATCAGGGATAGGATCTCCATGAGGGTCTTTTTCTGGATATAAGAGAAATTTGTCTAATTCCTCTACTAGCTTATCGGATTGAATATGTTCTAGCTGTTCAGCTACTTCGTGGATTTCGTCCCAAGAGAAATGCAATTTTTCTACTAGGAATACTTCCCAGAGCCGGTGCTTACGTATCACCAGAAGTGCATTTCTCCGCCCTTCATCAGTAAGGGAGACTCCCTGGTATTTTTTGTGAGTAACCCAGCCTTTTTCATGGAGTTTTTTGAGCATATCGGTTACAGAAGAAGCCTTTGTTTGCATTGCTTCAGCAATGGCATTGGTGGTTACTTCTGTATTTTCCTCATAACTGAGATGATAAATAATTTTTAGGTAATTTTCTTCAGAAAAAGTCATATTTATTGGAATTTTGTGTCGAGTATAGTAGCCATTTCTTTTTGTAAATTTTGGGCAACTTCTCCCGCTTTTTCGGCAAAATCCTCTCCTTGAGAAGCATAGATAACAGCTCGGGAAGCATTAATAATAAGTCCTACAGAGTTATTTAGTCCATATTGGCAGACTTCCTTAAGGTCTCCTCCTTGAGCTCCTACCCCAGGAACCAAAAGAAAAGCATTAGGTATAATACGACGAATATCGGCTAAGTACTCAGCCTTAGTAGCTCCTACTACATACATTAAGTTTTGTGCATTGTGCCACTTTTGGGAGCGAATGAGTACTTGCTCATAGAGGGGACTTTTTTCTGTGGTAAGGGTTTGGAAATCAAAGGCTCCTTTGTTAGAAGTCAGTGCCAATAGAATGGTAACTTTATTTTCAAAAGCGAGGAAAGGTTCCACAGAGTCCTGCCCCATATAGGGAGCTACGGTTACACTATCAAACTGTAAATCCTCGAAGAAGGCTTTGGCATACATAGTCGCTGTATTGCCTATATCGCCTCGCTTGGCATCAGCAATGGTAAAGATATGTGGGTGTTGCTCGTTTAGGTAATTAATGGTCTTCCTTAGTGATTGCCAACCTTTTTCGCCATAAGCTTCATAAAAAGCAATATTAGGCTTGTAAGCAATGGTATAGGGATGAGTAGCATCAATAATCGCCTTGTTAAAGGCAAAAATAGGGTCTTCCTCTTTCAGAAGGAAAGGAGGAATTTTACTCAAATCCACATCCAGACCAACGCAAAGGAAGGATTTTTTAGCAAATATTTCTCTTTTGAGTGTTTCTAAGGAAAAATTCTTCATATTATTTTAAGTTTGTTTTCTTGATATAAGTTTCTATAGGCATTCCATCTATACGAATACCCTTTAGGACAGCCTGCCCTTTGTAGATAACAATCTCTGCCTGAGCGCGTTCAATGAGTTTTTCGGCTAAGGGAGCCTTATTCTCATTCATATAATAACGATTGGGAAGGTCTATCCATATTTCCCCTTCCGTATAGGAAAATCCATAAGACTCGGCTTCTTCCTTAATATAGGAATTGGTATGAGTTGGCGGATATTGTGTTACTTGGTCATAGATGAGCTTTCCTTGTTCGTCTTTTTTTACTGTTATGTAAAGTTCTTTGAGGTCTCTTATATACTCAAATTTTTTTGGAAGGGGAGTACTATAATTCTCATAACTGATGGTTACATATCGACCCCGAAAGGCATCATAAGGGTCAAGAGGAGCAATTTCCATAAGGAAAGTTTCTCCCTTTAGTAAGATGAGTTCCCTATCAAAAATCATTTTTAAGGGAAAAGCTAACTGTACCAATACCGTACAGGCAAAGGCTATGATGAGGTATTTCTTACGCATTTTTCTTTTGTTTAATGATGAGGTAATTGGTTACAAAAAAGCCTATTCCTAAGAGGATAAAGACGATTCCTTTAACGAGAAAGGAAAAAGAAGAATCAAAAAATCGGAAGGCTATCTCTATAGAAATAACAGCAAGACCATAATTGACTAATAAACTACGTTCACTCTTGAAACCTTTCCAAATATAGTAAGCTCCAAGCAATAAAATAGCCAAATCATACAAATAATAATACCACAAAAACCCTGAAAATATATAAACCAAAGGATAAACTAGTATAAGATCCAATGTTTTTTCTCTTTTATCTATATAATAATACTTTATAACTAACAAAAGATAGATAAGTACTAGAAAAATAGCTATGTATATCATCTCATTGTTATTCCAAGAAAAAAAGTGGTCTGTAAAAAGGCAAAAAGGAATACAAATAAGTGCAAACACCTTATAAGCATTGTAATAGATACTCGTTTGTAGATACTTTCCTATCATCAGGTAAATAGCAGAGAGTAAGACAAACCAAATACCGAAATCATCTTCTCCTATATTTATATGGAAAATAAGTAGGGCAATGCCGATAAAAAGTACTGTGAACCAGTGAAATGCATAGGTAATAGCACTACTTGCCATATACTTAATGTGCCAAATGTAAAAAGGCAATATTAAGGCAAAAGCCACCAAAGAAGTATAGTAAGTAGTCCATTCTTTTCTTTCACCCAATATGCAAAGAGCTCCAACTCCTATATAATAGAGCACAGTGGTAGCCCTCGAACGCATCAGGTAGAGGGTGGGTAGAGCTAAGAGTAGCCACAAGGAGAGGAAGTTAGCAAAGGAACTCTCAGGAAGATTATATACCTGATGTACCATCGCAATAGTCGCTCCTATGGACAGACTAGTAAAGGCTGCTACAGCTTCTCCCCACCAAGATTGGAGTCCTTTCTTGAAAAGTATATATCCACAACCAGCCTGCCCTGCCAGTAGGGGGAGAAAGGAAATAATAGTTTTTGTCCAACGAGGGAGCTCGTCCCAGTTATGGGCTAAAATAACAATAATTCCTAAAGCAATAAGAATAGCTCCTAATGCTCCAAAAACTGTCAAGAGCCTATGGGAAGAAGAAGCCTGCTTCTGTTCTTGAGCATAGAGGCGAATGCGTTCGGCTACTTCAGGAGAGATAACCTTGGCAGCGGTGAGTTCGTCTAATTCTTTTAAAATTTTCATTTATAGAGATTTAGGTTTTAATAAAGTGATGAATTTATCTATGTATAATTGTTTTTCTTTGGACTTATATTGTTGTATATAGCGGGGGTGTTCCAGTACGACCATTTTCTTGAACAAAGAGGCTTCTTTGTTGAGCTTTTCTAGGAAAGAAGCATTTTTCTTTCCCAAAACATATACTTCAGAGGTCTCTAATCCTAAAGCAATATGCTTCTTAAGGGTTTCTATCATATAGTCCTTGGTCATTCTAAAGAGTTCATTGTCATCATAATAATTGGCATTAAGCCAAGTACCTTGAGCCGTTTTTCTTACAATAGCCAAGGGGAAGGGAGAGTTGATGTAATAATCCTTGTAAAAATCCTTTACGCCTCCATATTGTGAAATCATATCATATACAAATACAGAAGATACTTCGTGAGTATGTGCTGAGTGCATTGGGATACCACAATCATTTTCCAAGTGCTTGGTATCAGTAAAGGGAACTCCTGTTACTCCAGCCCCGTGCCTACTGGGATTAATCCCGATGATGAACTTACGGGGATTATGATCATCATAGAAAGTTTGATAGAAAGCACTCATCACTCCAATAGTCTCAGGGTTATCCAAATAAGGATTCAGTACAGCAAAACCTTCAGGAAGAGAACCTGTATATTGTAACTCTTTGTTGAAGGTAATGATGCGTTCCCCAATAGTAGGGGAGGAGGTGTTTTCTTTTCTCTGAGCCATAAATTATAGTAGTCCTTTATTGGTTAGGTGTTCTATACTTTCTTCAATAATATGATATACTTTATCTAATTGTTCGTCTGTTATAATGTAGGGAGGCAATACATAGATAGTATGATATACAGGGCGTAGAATGACTCCGTGAGAGATATAATACTTATAAAGTTCATTGCGAATAGAACCGTAATATTCGCCTGTATTAGGAACTTCTAAGTCTAGAGCAAAGATAACTCCTAAAGTACGAGTACGGGCAACCTTAGGATGCTTATCCATTTTGGAAGCAAAGGCCTGATGCTTGGCGTGAATACGCTTAAGATTGGCTTGCATTGGTGCTTCTTGTAATATCTTAAGGCTTTCTAGGGCAATAGCACAGCCTGTAGGATTTGCCATAAAGGTATGTCCGTGAAAGAGAGCTTTGCTGATGTCATCACTATAGAAAGCATCATAAATTGCCTCAGTAGTACTTGTAACAGAAAGAGGAATAGTTCCTCCCGTGAGTGCCTTGGAAAGGCAAATCATATCGGGCATTTCCTTAAGGTAATCACAGGCAAAGTTTTTCCCTGTTTTTCCAAAACCTGTCATTACTTCATCGGCTAAGGTAAGGACTTTATGTTTTCTACATATCTGAATAAGTTCGTCCAACACCTCAGGAGCATACATACGCATTCCCGCTGCGCCTAGTACCAAAGGTTCAAATATAAAACCTGCACAATTATATTGGGAGAGTACTTCCTCTAATCGCTCTTTACATTCCTTTTCTTTGCCTTTTTCGGGAATGGGAATACGCACTACATCCAAGAGTTGTCCTTGAAAAGCAGTTGTATAAAGAGAAATGCCAGAAACTGCCATTGCAGCAAAAGTATCTCCGTGGAAAGCCTCTTCAAAAGCAATAAAAGTGGTACGTTTTTCTCCTTGATTGTAGTAATATTGCAGAGCAATTTTTACGGCAACTTCCACTGCAGTAGAACCATTATCCGAGAAGAAAATCTTGCTTTGGTTCTTGGGAAGTATCTTTAGGAGAGTTTCTGCTAAATCACAAGCTGGCTGATGGGTAAAACCTCCAAAGAGAACGTGTTCCAAGGAGGTAAGTTGTTCGTATGCTTTTTTTGCTAAGCGTTCATTACTATGTCCGTACGGATTCACCCACCAAGAGGCAATGGCATCTATGTAGGTATTTCCTTTTTCATCCCATAGGAGAGCATCTTTCCCTTTGGTAATAGCAATGGGAGCATCACTTGTTTTGTGCTGGGTATAGGCGTGCCAAAGATATTTTTGATCTTTTTCTGTAAGAGTCATTGATATATTTGCGTTTAAAGAAAGATTATTTTTAGGCAAAGATAAGGAATTATTAGCAATAAAAAATAATTTTGACAAATTATTTTTGTACAAGACTAATTTTTTAGTTGAAATATTTTTGCTCAAAAGTAATGGGAAAATCACGAAAAATCCTTATTTTTGCACAATAAAAAACATCTAAATGAAATACAAGAGAATTCTGCTCAAATTAAGCGGAGAAGCCCTTATGGGAAGTCGCCAACACGGCATTGATCCAGCACGACTTAAGGAATATGCTGTAGAGATAAAACAGGTAGTGGCTCAAGGAGCTGAAGTAGCTGTAGTCATTGGTGGTGGGAACATCTTCCGAGGGGTGGCTGGAGCTAGCAACGGGATGGATAGAGTACAGGGGGATTATATGGGAATGCTTGCTACAGTTATTAATTCGTTGGCTTTGCAAAGTGCCTTAGAAGACGAAGGGGTGCTTACTCGCTTACAAACAGCCATTACAATGGAGGCAATAGCAGAGCCTTTTATTCGTCGTAGAGCAGTTCGCCATTTGGAGAAAGGGCGTGTAGTTATTTTTGGGGCAGGAACAGGAAACCCTTATTTTACAACAGACTCAGCAGCAGTACTTCGTGCTATAGAAATCAATGCCGATGTAATTCTCAAAGGAACTCGTGTAGATGGTATCTATACCGCAGACCCAGAGAAAGATTCGCAAGCAACTAAGTACGAGCATATTACTTTTACTGAAGCGATAGATAAAGGACTTAAAGTAATGGATATGACAGCCTTTACTCTTAGTCAAGAAAATCACCTTCCTATTATAGTCTTTGATATGAATAAGAAAGGAAATCTAGCAAAAATAGTGGCTGGGGAAGCCGTAGGAACCATTGTTAATGATTAACCTAAACCAATGGAACATCATCACGACCATAGTCATCACCACCATCATCACGTACCTGATCTGAAGCGTATTAATCAAGCATTCTATGTAGGAATAGGGGCAAATACACTCTATACTCTGATAGAATTCGTGGTAGGGATTCGTATTAATTCCTTGGCACTCATTTCCGATGCGAGCCATAACCTGAGTGATGTAGCTACTCTGATTATCTCCTTATTAGGGATGAAGCTGGCACAGAAAGGAGCTACTTCATTATATACTTATGGGTATAAGAAAGCATCTATATTAGCCTCATTTGTCAATGCTGTTATCTTATGCCTGATTGTCATTAAAATAGGCATAGAGAGTATAGAAAGATTCTCTAACCCTCCACAGATGCTCGGCAGTATGATTATGATTACGGCTCTGATAGGTGTTTTTATTAATGGAGTCTCAGCTTTTCTATTCTATAAAGGTCAGAAGGATGATATTAATATTAAAGGGGCTTTCTTACATTTGTTGGTAGATGCTTTGGTGTCCTTTGGAGTGATTGTTTCAGGAATTATAATTTCTTTTACAGGCTGGAATATCATAGATCCAATAATTAGTTTTGTAATTGCTTTTGTCATTCTTTTTTCAACTTGGTCTCTTTTGAAAGAAAGTGTCAAGCTTATCCTAGATGGGGTGCCCCAACAGATTTCCAATGAGAATATACAGCAGATTTTGGAAAATCATCCTAATATAGCTTCAGTTCATCATATACATATATGGGCACTAAGTAGCTCAGAGAATGCCCTTACGGCTCATCTGGTTCTTAAGGAAGGAGTTTCCTTAGAGACTTTTATGGAGGTAAAAAAAGAACTTAAGCACGAGCTCTTTCACCAAGGAATCCAGCACGCTACATTGGAAATAGATTGCCTATCAGTGACCTGTGATGATACTTCTTGCCAATGTCAGCATAAATAAGGCTTGTTATAGGTCAAAAATTTTATCTAATGTGAAAGTAAAAGTTCCTTTAGGGGAGTTGTATACAGCTGATAGCATTTTTTTGGCTAATATTTCAGTAGGCATAGGGCGGTAATGCTTGAAGAGTCCTATTTTGTTGAGGAAATGAATAGCTTTTACTGAGAAGTTCTCAGCACCTCTATCGCTATTAGAACGAATAAGTATAGAGGGTTGGAAGATAATCAATCGTTTAAAACCAAGTGCCTTGATAGCATCTTCTAACTGTCCTTTCATACGATTATAGAATAGCTTGGACTGTGCCTTAGCTCCTGCAGCCGAAACAAGCACAAAGGTAGGTACTCCATTGGCTTTACACTGCTGGGCAAAGGCGTACTGATAGTCGTAATCCACACGCCATTGTGCTTCTTTACTACCTGCAACGGCTAAGGTGGTACCCAAACAAGAGAAAGCTACATCACCCTGAAGCAAGTCAGCCCACGCCTCAGGGGTATCAAAATTGACCACGTGAGCGTGTAGCTTGGGGTGGGAGAGGGCTAAAGGTTTGCGAACGAAGCAATGCACCTCGCTATAAGTATCGTCCGCTAATAGTTGTGTTACTAAGTCTTTTCCGGTGGCGCCCGTAGCGCCAATAATGAGAGTTTTCATTTTTAGTAAAAGTTAAAAGAAGCGCGAGCTACAAGCTCGCGCTGGTAAAAGAATTATTTTCTACTTGTGTTGACTTAGCAACCAATCTCGTACAGCTTTAAGTTGGAAAGCATAGTCAAAAGCGTACATGTGTTCGCCTGCCTCCGCTCTTTTTGTAAATCCGTTAGGTAATACGGTTCCTTTAGTGAATTGTACGATATTTTTATCAGCACCTTTTTTAAGTAATTTCTCAATGGCTTCTTCTTTCTGCTTGTCAGGAAGATTTGCTGCAAATTTGGTGGTTGCATAGGCAATATTCTCTTGTTCAAAGAAAGTTTCCATCTGTTGCATAATAGGTGTTGCTTTGTCTAATTCAGAGGCAATATAAAAGAACTTTTGCTTTGGGAGAACTTCTTTAAGTTGCTGAAAATTCCAATGTGTACCTGCATACAAAGAAGCTGCAAACAAGTTGGGGTAATGTACATTCAGATAGAAAGAAATCATCCCTCCCATAGATTGTCCGGTAGTATATACCCTACTACGGTCAATAGCATAAGTACTAAGAATTTGTTGCAGAAGATGATAAGTAGTAGGTACTTCATCGCTTACCTCGTAGGCATCATTGGTAGCAGCTTCTTTACCACTGTACGAAGGTACTAATACAAAACAAGGGTGCTCTTTTTGAGTTTCATCAGTAGCCCAAATAATTCCACCATAACCTTGTTTGAGGGGAGCGATTACTCCTTTGCCTACGGTACTTGCATCTGCCATAAAAAGCACTAAAGGGTATTGCTTGTTAGGGTCGTAATTCTCAGGAGTAAACAGGTTATATTCCATAGTTCGCCCAGTAAGGGTATCGGTAAAAGACAATTGTTTAAACTTAGGGGTTATTTCTTCTCGCAAAGCAAATAGTTTATCATCATAACTCTTATCAATTCCACCATATTCACCCGTCCAACGGCTTACCTCAGGCAAGGTAGGTGAAGTAGTTTGCTTTTGAGTATTGCACCCTACAAGGGCAAAGGCAAGGCATATTGCCAGTTCGTTTATTCTTTTCATAAAATACTATTTTTAAAATTAAATTGCTATTTGTTGGTGCAAAGATACAAAAAAAATAGTCGTTAGCAGTTATCGCAATCTAACGACTAACTACTAACAACTAATTTCTAAAATACTAACTACAAAAATTCTACTTTTAGGTAACTGATTTTACCTTCAGGGTTTATGGTAGCGGTATCTTTACCTTTAAAGGCAAAGAAAGAGCCTTCCTTTCGCCTGCCTGCTACTGCCCAATGCGTTTCAAGGATGTTTTTAGCGGTTTAGGTGGTCTCCCAAAGGTGTTTGGTCTCCCTATTCTTGTCAAAAAATTGATTGAAAAAGGTGATAACAGCCTCTTTTCCTTTTATTTGGGAGCCATCAGCGCTTAGCATAGTAATATCTTCTGAAAATAAAGCTATCAACTTGTTGAAATCGTCAGTATTATTTCCAGCAGTATCCGATAGATAAAAATAATCATCGAGTACTGTTCATTTTTTACCGTCTTGCAAAGTACTTAGTTCTTTGACGATTGCTTCACCTACACTCTTTGCCGATTGTGGGTTTTGCCCTGTGATAAGACGATTGTCTACACTTATTTTGTCCTGCCACATACCAGATTTTTCAATGAGGGCACCGCGTTCTTTTAGTTGGTCTTCCAAAGAGAAAGGCACTACTTTGTCCAACTTTACTGCTTGTTCTTCCTCGTTGGTAAAGGCACTTACTTTTTTGCCTTCTACCAAGTATTTGTCATTAGAGAGCTTGATATTTACCAAGCCTGCTGGCCCGTGGCATACAGCAGCTACCACACCATTTTGTTCGTAAATCTGAGCAGCGAGTTGGGCAAGTGCCTTATTGTCGGCAAAGTCCCACATCGTGCCGTGTCCGCCTGCATAGAAAATAGCCACATAATCCTTTGCTTTTACTTCCGATGGCTTTTTGGTATGAGCAAGCTTCTTTTTAAAATCAGCGTTTTCCCAATACTTTTTATCGACAGGGTCGTTCATATTGATGCCATAGGCTTCTGTAGCACCACCCAACGGACTGACAAAGTCTACCGTATAACCTGCTTTTTCAATTTCTTCCAAGGGGTGGGTTACCTCACCAGAGTAATAACCTGTTTTTTGCCCCGTATTGCCTAATTGTGTGTGGCTTGTTACCACAAAGAGTACTTTTTTGTTCATTTTTTTCGTTGTTTTTTTAGTTTGCGCCAGCCCTACCCCACAAGAGATCAAGGCAAGCAATAAAAAGATTCTTTTCATCGATGATTTATTTTTAATTTACTTTATCCAACCATTTTCTCGATACCAAGCTATAGTATCTTTTAAGGTTTCAGCGAAAGGACGGAAACTCGCTCCTAATTCACGCGCACTTTTTTCGTGACTAAACCGCGTGCAATCGTATTCATCTTCAATGCCTTTCACACTGGCACGGCTCAGTAGAATAGGCTTTTTAGTGAGAAAGTGATAGAACTCATTTAGGTAAGCAATCGTCCATAACAAAGCGTTGGGAATTTTTCGTGTAGGCATCGGAACGCCACTCACTTGGGCAAGCGCTGCCATAATTTCCCGCATTTCCATATGTCGCCCTGCAGCTAAATAACGCTCGCCTCGCCTTCCTTTTTCCATTGCTAAAATTTGATGTTCTGCCACATCTCTTGCATCTACCGGACTAAAACTTGCTTTCATTACCCCTGGTAATTTCTTCTGTAAGAAGTCTAAAA
>CAJPPS010000027.1 GCA_905372595.1 uncultured Capnocytophaga sp.
ATTTAAAAATAAAAAACTACTATAAACACTTGGTTTATAGTAGTTTTTAATATTTACTAATCGTTGTTGATAATCAACGACTATTTTACTTCTTCAAAATCTACATCTTGTACATTGTTATCTCCTCCTCCTTGTTGTTGATTAGTATTATCTTGATATTCTGTTCCTGAGCTAGATCCTCCCGCTTGTTGTGCTTTATAAATATCCTCTGAAGCACTCTTCCAAGCGTTATTGATATTCTCTAAAGCTGTATCAATCGCTGAAATTTCCTTACTTTCATAAGCTTGCTTAAGTTCTTCCAAGCTACTTTCAATAGCAGATTTTTTATCTGCAGGAAGCTTATCTCCAAACTCTTTCAATTGTTTTTCTGTTTGGAAAATAAGAGCATCAGCCTCATTCATCTTTGTTGCTATCTCTTGAGCTTTCTTATCTGCTTCGGCATTAGCTTCTGCATCACGTTTCATTCTTTCAATTTCCTCTTGAGTAAGTCCAGAAGAAGCCTCTATCCTGATATCGTGAGTTTTACCTGTTCCTTTATCGGTAGCAGATACATTGATAATACCATTAGCATCAATATCGAAGATTACTTCAATTTGAGGAACTCCTCGTGGTGCGGGTGGGATACCATCTAAGTGGAAACGTCCAATAGTCTTATTGTCCGCAGCCATAGGTCTCTCTCCTTGTAGTACGTGGATTTCCACGCTAGGTTGGTTATCCGCTGCAGTAGAGAATATTTGTGATTTCTTAGTTGGGATAGTGGTATTAGCTTCGATAAGCTTTGTCATTACTCCTCCCATAGTTTCAATACCAAGAGATAGGGGGGTAACATCTAACAATAATACATCTTTTACATCTCCTGTAAGAACTCCTCCTTGGATTGCAGCTCCTATAGCTACTACTTCATCAGGATTTACACTCTTATTTGGCTTTTTACCAAAGAATTTTTCTACTGCCTCCTGAACTGCTGGGATACGAGTAGAACCTCCTACAAGGATTACCTCATTGATATCACTCACTTCAAGACCTGCATTCTCAAGAGCTTTTTTACAAGGTTCGATAGTACGTGCTACCAAATCCTCAATAAGTTGTTCAAACTTAGCACGGGTAAGGGTACGCACTAAGTGCTTAGGACCTGTAGCGGTAGCTGTGATATAAGGTAAATTAATTTCTGTTTGCATAGAAGAAGAAAGCTCTATTTTTGCTTTCTCAGCGGCTTCCTTAAGACGTTGAAGAGCCATCGGATCTTTACGTAAGTCTAAGCCTTCTTCTTTTTCAAATTCTTCAGCAAGCCAATTAATGATTTTCTCATCCACATCATCTCCTCCTAAGTGTGTATCTCCATCTGTAGAAAGCACCTCAAAAACACCATCTCCTAATTCAAGGATAGAAACATCGTGAGTTCCTCCCCCGAAGTCAAACACTACAATTTTATGATCATTATGTTGCTTATCTAGTCCATAAGCTAAGGCTGCAGCAGTAGGCTCATTAATAATACGTTCTACTTTTAGCCCTGCAATTTCTCCTGCTTCTTTAGTAGCTTGACGTTGAGCATCATTAAAGTATGCAGGAACGGTAATTACCGCACGACTTACGGTTTGTCCTAAGAAGTCTTCAGCAGTTTTTTTCATTTTCTGAAGAATCATAGCAGAGATTTCTTGAGGAGAATAGAGTCGTCCATCAATATCTACACGAGGTGTATCATTATCCCCTTGTTCTACAGCATAAGGCACACGTCCTATTTCCTTGCCTAATTCAGAGAACTTATTTCCCATAAAACGTTTTATAGAATAAATCGTTTTCTTAGGGTTGGTAACCGCTTGTCGTTTAGCTGCATCTCCTACTTTTATCTCGCCTCCTTCTACAAAGGCTACTACAGAGGGAGTAGTTCGCTTCCCTTCTGCATTGGTAATCACCACAGGATCATTACCTTCCATTACAGAAACACACGAGTTCGTGGTTCCTAAATCTATTCCAATAATCTTACTCATAATCGTATTTATCTTTTATCTTATTTTGTTATTACAATTCATTATTGTCAATGATTGTGCCAAAATGAATTTTGCGACAAATTGTCAGTATTATTGCCAATTAATTATAGACTTTCCTATTGAGAGAAGATACTCATTTGTCTTACTAAAATGCTTATTCCCAAACCAATACCCTCTATTAGCACTCAATGGGGAAGGATGTCCTGAGGTTAAGACATAATGTCTGTTTGTATCTATTAATGACACCTTTTTCTTAGCAAATCCACCCCATAGAAGAAAAACTACTTGTTGGCAATTACTGGAAATGGCCTCAATTACAGCATCTGTAAAGGTTTCCCAACCTTGATGTTGATGACTTCCTGCCTGATTAGCTCGAACAGTAAGCGTTGTATTGAGTAACAAAACTCCTTGTTTTGCCCAACGAACTAAATTACCACTTTCAGGATAAGGCAATTTCAAATCTTCCTGAATTTCTCTAAATATATTCACCAAAGAAGGTGGATGAGCTATTCCTTCATTAACCGAGAAACAAAGTCCATTTGCTTGATTTTCACCGTGATAAGGATCCTGCCCCAGAAGGACTACTTTTAAATTTTCAAAAGGACAAGCATCAAAAGCTAGGAAAATATCCTTACCCTTAGGATAGCAAATATATTCTGTATATTCTTTCCTAACGAAATCTGTCAGTTTTTGAAAATAATCTTTTTCAAATTCTCCTGAAAGTAAATTTTTCCAAGAGGGAGCGATACGAACTTCCATTTTAATTCTCTAGTGTAGCCAAATAGCGTTCGGCATCCATAGCAGCTATAGCACCACTTCCTGCAGCAACAATAGCTTGTCGGTAGTGCTTGTCAGCAGCATCACCCGCTACAAATACCCCTTCTACATTGGTACGGCTGGAGCCTGGTACATTCTCAATATATCCTTCCTTATCCAAAGAGAGGTAAGGAGCGAAAATATCCGTATTAGGCTTATGACCGATAGCTACGAAGAAGCCTGTGATAGGGATTTCTGTAAGTTCTTGAGTTTTGTTATTACGAACTTTTATAGCAGAGACAAGCTGTCCATCTCCAATGATTTCTTCTGTTTCTGTATTGAATAAAATAGTAATATTTTCAATTCTTCTTACTCGGTCTTCCATAATCTTGGAGGCACGGAAAGCATCACGGCGTACAATCATGGTTACCTTCTTACAGATTTTGGAAAGGTAGAGCGCTTCCTCACAAGCAGAGTCTCCTGCTCCTACGATAGCCACCTCTTGGTTTCTGTAAAAGAAGCCATCGCATACGGCGCAGGTAGATACCCCTCCTCCTGTTCGCAAATAATGTTGTTCGGAAGGTAGTCCGAGATACTTGACCGAAGCTCCTGTACTAATGATGATACTATCAGCATGAATTTCCTTATCCTCCACCCATACTTTGAGGGGTTTGGCAGAGAAATCTACTTTGGTAACCCATCCAGAACGAATATCAGCCTCAAAACGACGTGCTTGCTCTTCAAGCTGCATCATCATCTCTGTTCCTGTAATTCCTTGCGGATAACCTGGAAAATTTTCCACCTCATTGGTAGTAGTAAGTTGTCCTCCGGGTTGTTCTCCTTGGTATAGAACAGGTTTCAAGTTAGCTCTTGAAGCATAAATAGCTGCAGTATATCCGGCAGGACCTGATCCTATAATCAAGCATTTTATTCTTTCTATTGACATAGTATAAGTTTTTATAATTAATTTGATTAGAAAAAGTTACCTAATCCTCATCTTCATTTTTAGGTTGCATTACAAAGGTTTCCATAAACTTAGTTGTGTAATTTCCTGAAATATAATCAGGGCTCTCCATTAGTTGTTTATGGAAAGGTATTGTTGTTTTAATTCCTTCAATAACAAATTCATCTAGAGCTCTTTTCATCTTAGCAATAGCTTCTTCTCTGGTTTGAGCTGTAGTAATAAGTTTAGCTATCATAGAATCATAATTGGGTGGAATCGTATATCCTGCATATACGTGGGTATCCAATCGTACTCCAAAGCCTCCTGGTGCGTGGAAAGCTGTAATCTTCCCTGGACAAGGTCTGAAGTCATTATAAGGGTCTTCCGCATTGATTCTACATTCAATTGCGTGTAATTTGGGTGTATAATTTTTACCAGAAATAGGCACTCCTGCAGCTACTAATATCTGTTCTCGTATTAAATCATAGTCAATAACCTGTTCTGTAATAGGATGCTCCACTTGAATACGAGTATTCATCTCCATAAAATAGAAATTTCTATGTTTATCCACCAAAAACTCTATTGTTCCAGCTCCTTCATACTTAATAGATTCAGCTGCTTTAACAGCTGCTTCTCCCATTTTCTGGCGAAGTTCAGGTGTCATAAAAGGAGAAGGTGTTTCCTCTGTAAGTTTCTGATGTCTTCGTTGTACTGAGCAATCACGCTCAGAGAGGTGACAAGCTTTTCCAAATTGGTCTCCTACAATCTGAATTTCAATATGGCGAGGCTCTTCTATAAGTTTCTCCATATACATCCCGTCATTACCAAAAGCAGCTGCGGCTTCTTGAGTAGCACTTTCAAAAGCTTTTTCTAACTCCTCTTCTTTCCACACAGCACGCATTCCTTTTCCTCCTCCTCCTGCTGTTGCTTTTAACATTACAGGATATCCCATTTCTTTAGCTATTTTTTTAGCATCTTCCACATCCTTTAAGAGTCCATCAGAACCTGGAACTGTAGGCACTCCAGCAGCTTTCATTGTTGCTTTAGCAGTTGCCTTATCACCCATCTTATCAATCATTTCTGCAGAAGCCCCTATGAATTTTATTCCGTTTTCAGCACAAATTTTAGAGAACTTAGCGTTTTCTGATAAGAAACCATACCCAGGGTGTATTGCATCTGCATTTGTTATTTCTGCCGCTGCAATAATATTAGTAATTTTCAGATAAGAATCCTTACTAGGAGCAGGTCCTATACAGACAGCCTCATCTGCAAATCTCACGTGAAGGCTTTCAGCATCTGCAGTAGAATACACTGCTACTGTCTTAATCCCCATTTCTCTACAGGTACGTATTACCCTAAGGGCAATTTCACCTCGATTAGCTATTAATATTTTCTTAAACATCTTTTTATATTTTGGAATCCTAACAAATGAAACAATCTACTATATAAAATTATATATAGTAGTGTATAAACCATTAACTTATGGAAGAAACTATGAAGGATCTACTAAGAATAGTGGTTGATCATACTCTACAGGAGAAGAATCATCTACCAATACTTTTACTATTTTTCCAGAGACTTCGGACTCTATTTCATTGAAAAGTTTCATTGCTTCTATCACACAAAGTGTTTGTCCTTGTACAATATTATCTCCAACTTCTACAAATAAAGGCTTATTAGGAGCTGGTCTGCGATAGAAAGTTCCAATAATTGGTGATTTTATTGTAATATATTTCCCATTCTCATCATCATCTTGATTTTTAGCAACAAGAGAAGCTGGATCACTTACAGGAACAGGTATCACTGGTGCTATAGGAAGCTGAGCTTGTGCGATCCCCTGTGTTACAACAGGTTGTTGCACATATACAGTCTCTGGTCTTCCTTCTTCTCCTGAAGTCTTAATGGTAATCTTTACATCCTCCATTTCTAACTTCACCTCACTAGCTCCTGACTTAGCTACAAATCTGATTAGGTTTTGAATATCTCTTAAATCCATAACAATTTATATTTCAATTGTGAATATTATTTTTTTATAATTAGTAAAATATATCTTCGTTTAAGGGGACAAAAATACTAAATTAATTTTACATACAATCTGATAAAGGTAAGATTTTAATATTTTTCAAACTAATTCCCTAAAATATACTGTAAAAACAAGACTTGCTGATTCTTAATCTTCTTTAAGAAATAGCAAGTCTTATTCTATGATTTATTATTTTCCTTTAGGGTCATATGCCCACTTAAGATAGATTGCCCCCCAAGTAAAACCACCTCCAAAAGCAACAAAAATAACATTATCACCTTTCTTTAGCTGATTTTCATAGTCATAAAGAGCCAATGGAAGTGTTGCTGAAGTGGTATTCCCATAATGATGTATGTTAAGCATTACCTTTTCCATAGGAAGCCCCATACGCTGTGCGGTAGCATCTATTATACGCTTATTCGCCTGATGAGGAACAAGCCAATTAAGATTTTCTGCTGTAAGGTGATTTCTCTCTACTAGGATATCAGTAACATCTGCCATACGAGAAACTGCGTATTTGAACACTGTTTTTCCGTCCTGATAGAGATTATTTTTACCTTCTTTGATTGTATCTGCTGTAGTAGGTAGGATAGAGCCTCCCGCATCTATCTTCAAGAAATCCCTTCCCACACCATCACTACGAAGATATTCATCTTGAATACCTAATCCCTCATAGTTAGGTTCAAAAAGAACTGCCCCTGCCCCATCTCCAAAGAGAATACAAGTAGCTCGATCTGTATAATCTATGATAGAAGACATTTTGTCGGCTCCTATAAGAAGTACTTTTTTATACTTTCCAGATTCAATGTATCTGGCTGCAACAGACATTCCATAAAGAAAACTTGAACAAGCCGCCTGTAGGTCAACAGCAAAAGCATTCACAGCTCCTATTTGTGTAGCCAAATAAGCCCCTGAGATAGCTACTGGCATATCTGGAGTAACGCTTGCAAAAAGAATCAAGTCAATTTCTTCAGGGTTGGTTCCTGTTTTTCTAAACAAATCTTCAACCGCTTTTATTCCTAAGTAAGAAGCTCCTTTACCTTCTTCCTTTAGTAATCTCCTTTCTTTTATACCAGTACGAGTTGTAATCCATTCATCTGTGGTATCTACCATCTTTTCCAAGAGTTGATTTGATAACACAAAATCAGGAACATAACCTCCTACGCCTGTAATTGCAGCTGTAATTTTTGTCATAATTATTTATAAATTTTAGATGCGAAAAGCAACTTACGAATTAAGGCGCAAGTTACGAAAAAAATGTGATATAGACAATATAATAATGATTTTTATATTTTTCCTTAAAAAATATCCTTTTTATTTCAGATAATGATATAAAAATATATTCTTAAAGATTCCTTGCGAGAAAATCCAATCTTTTAGAACAGCTTCTCTTACAAAGCCTATTTTTTCAAAAAGCTTTTGACTTGGCACATTATCCTCTGGCACATAAGCAATTACCTGATGAATAGCTAAAAAAGTGAAAGCGTACTGACATACCTGAAATAAAGCTTTAGCTCCTATCCCTCTATTACGATAAGAACTTAATATAACAATTCCTACCGAAATCCGCTTGTTCTTTGGATTAAAATCATATAAATCTGTACAACCTACTACTTGACCTTCACTAACGATTACCAAACGTAGTTGCTTAGTCTGATAGATATCCAAATGAGCATTACTAATAAATTCCCTTAACAAATAACGTGAAAAAGGAGCTTGTGTCTCACTTATTTCCCATAATGCCTTATCATTTTCCAATTCATATAAGAAATCTATATCTTCAGGCTCAAGAGCTCTTAAACTAACCATTTTTATACGCTAATTGTCCCCTCAAAAGTAAACTCTGCTGTTCCTATGAGCCAAATATTAGTATATTCTTTAATTTTTAATCCTAAAAATTCTTTCTTAACTTCAAAAGTCACTTCTAGATTTCCTCCTTGAGTCTCCAGTATAATATATTCAGCTTTTGTTTTCCCTGATTTGTGCATCGCAATAGCTGTTGCCACTGCTCCTGTTCCACAGGAATAAGTCTCGTCCTCAACTCCTCGCTCATAAGTACGTACTTTAAAGCGATTTTCAGCAATAGGCTCTACAAAATTGACATTAATACCCTCTATATTAAAAGGTGTTCCATAACGGATTTTTGCTCCTTCTCTCTTTACATCAAGCTCAGGAAGATTTTTTACTATTTCTACATAATGAGGAGAGCCTGTATTCAATGATAATCCTTTTTTTACCTTATTTATCTGATTAACATCCTGCATCTGTAGATGAATCATTCCATTTTTAAAAAGTGCTCTATGGAGCCCATCGGGAGCCGAAAAAGTAGTTTCATCTTTTTGGATAAGCCCTAATTTGTAGGCAAAAGCAACAATACAACGTCCTCCATTACCACACATTGTGCTAGGATTCCCATCTGAATTATAATATACCATTGCAAAATCATTCTCTTTGTCTTCTTCTAAGAGAATCAGCCCATCAGCTCCTATTCCAAAACGCCTATGGCAGAGGTTAGCCACCAATTTAGGGTCTCCTTTAGGAAATGTTTTCATTCGATTATCTATCATTATAAAATCATTTCCTGTTCCTTGATATTTAAAAAATCGGATTACTCTCATATCATCTTATTTTGAAGTTATTTTATTGTGCTTTAGGTAAGAATATTTCTGCTAACATACAACGAGCACTTCCACCACCACATATCTCTATAGTGGAGAGATTACTATAGATAATTTGAGTATGCTTCTCTATAGCCTCTATTTGCTGAGGAGTAAGTGCGTTATAAGCGGTCTCACTCATCACTAAGTAAGTGTGATCTTTCCCTTTGACCTGCAACATATTTCCTACAAAATAATCCACTTGCTCACTACTGATGGTTATAATATCTTTATGGTCATTTTTCAAGTGAGAAAGTACATTCTTACGCTCACTTTTATCAGAAATAACCTCTGGACAAATAATGGCGAAGTCCTTTCCTATTGCCATCATCACATTGGTATGATAAATGGGCTTGTTTTCTCCTTCCTTTTGCTGAATCGCAGTAAAAATAACCGGTGTATATTCAAAATCTTCACAGAATTCAATAAAAAGCTCTTCATTAGCTCTTGGAGAAAGTGCACAATAAGCCTTTCTATGAACTCTATCTAATACCATTGCCCCTGTACCTTCTAAGAAAATAGCTTCTTGTTCTGCAATGGTATAATCAAATACATTTTCAATGAGAAAACCTTCTTGTTCTACTATATCAAGAATATCTTCCCTGCGCTCCCTCCTACGGTTCTCTGCGAACATAGGATAGAGAGCTACATCTCCATTATTATGAAAACTAATCCAATTGTTAGGAAATACCGAATCTGGAGTATCATTTTCATAAATATCCTCTACCTGAATTACTTTTACACCTACTTTTTGTAATTTATCCACAAGAGCATCAAATTCTTGCTGAGCTTTATGATTGATTTCCTCTTGGGTAATATTTATTCCTTTCTGGAAGTAGTTATTGACCATTGTCTCTTCATTTGTCCTAAAACGAACTGGACGAATCATCAAGACAGTATCTGTAATTTGCTTTTTCATTCTATGCTTTTATTCTTCAAATAAATGCCAAAAGTACATTATTTTTTTCTTACACCCAAATTTTTCCCAAAATTTCCGTAAATTTCTTTACAAAAAATCATTATAAGCCTTTATGTAAATGAAGGCTTATAATGAATCAAAGTATTCTACTGCCCTAATAAATAAGCAAAAATAAGAGGCGCAACGATGGTAGCATCGGACTCGACAATAAATTTTGGCGTATCAATATCTAGCTTACCCCAAGTAATTTTTTCATTAGGAACAGCTCCTGAGTAAGAACCATAACTTGTTGTAGAATCGGATATTTGGCAGAAATAAGACCAGAAAGGTACTTCTTCCCATTCCAAATCCTGATACATCATAGGCACCACACAGATAGGAAAATCTCCTGCTATTCCTCCTCCTATCTGGAAGAAACCTACTCCTTTCCCTGTAGCATTCTTCCTGTACCATTCTGTAAGGTACATCATATACTCAATTCCAGACTTAACTGTAGAAGCTTTGAGGTTTCCTTTAATTACATTTGCTGCAAAGATATTTCCTGTGGTAGAATCCTCCCAACCTGGACAAACAATAGGTAAGTTCTTCTCTGCTGCTGCTAATATCCAAGAATTTTTAGGGTCTATTTCGTAATACTGTTCTAATACTCCAGATTTTACAACTTGGTAAAGAAATTCATGAGGGAAATAACGCTCTCCTTTTTCTTCTGCCTTATGCCATACTTCTTCCAGATGCTTCTGTAAGCGACGAAAAGCTTCTTCCTCAGGGATACAAGTATCAGTAACGCGATTGTAATGGCTATCCAAGAGCTCTCTTTCCTGCTCTGGAGTAAGATCTCGATAATGAGGCACTCGCTTATAGTGAGAATGAGCTACTAAGTTCATAACATCTTCCTCCAAGTTTGCTCCTGTACAAGAAATAATATCCACCTTTCCTTGACGTATCATTTCTGCTAATGAAATACCTAATTCTGCTGTACTCATAGCCCCTGCCAGAGCAATCAGCATTTTACCACCTTCTAGCAAATGCTGTTCGTAACCTTTGGCTGCATCTACTAAGGATGCTGCATTAAAATGTA
>CAJPPS010000028.1 GCA_905372595.1 uncultured Capnocytophaga sp.
ACGGAGAGATGGATTGGTTGCCTAATTTTTCTGAACTGCCTCAGTGGTATCAAAACGCTGTAGAAGACTATGTTGCACACAAAGACCTTTACCTTAATAGCGGAGTAAAACATAGTTATGACCCTTCACCCTATAAGGATAATTTAGAGAAATGGGAAGCAATCAGTGGGGATTATGCCACTTATATGGATACACTGCTAAGCTATTGGGTAACCCGTGATAAATATCAAGAAACAGGTAAGTTTATCGCTGGTAATCACTATACACAAGGGTATAGCGGACACGAACGTGAGATATATGAGCTTACTCCCTATGATGAAGACGAAGAGACTTATGAGGATTTAGATGAATATTTGGAATATCGCTTAGATACAGAATCTTATCTCTGTGAAGAGTATGATATTTCCCTAGATGATAAGGACTATTTAGGCTATGTAATAGGATATAACTATTTACAATATAGTGCTGATACGATTTCTCTTTTTATCTCTCCTGACGAAAAAGAAGTGTATAACTGGTTTAGTTTTAGTTAAAATAATATTATGGAACCTACTCAAGAACAAATCAAAGCCTTAGTAGCCACTCTTAACAAGGCTACTCTTAAAGAAGTCATTACTATAGAAACACGTGAAGAAGAAAATCTTGCCCTTATTGATAGTAAGTTTGGAGGTTATCCCTATGTGCCTAAGGACGGACGTATTCCAAGAGATAGTGAAGGGAATCCTTTCTTTATGGTGGCACAAATCAATTGTGAACAGTTGCCTGAAAATAGCATCTATCCTAAGAAAGGGTTATTACAATTTTGGATTATTGATGGTGACGACCTCTTTGGGTTGGATTTACAAAATCCTTGTAGTAATGTGGGTAAGCGTATTCTCTATTTTCCTAAACCTACCGATGGACTTTCTTTGGACGAAGTAAAGCTCCAGTATGTACTCACCGAGGAATATACCCCTATGACCCCTTATAAGGAATTGGCTTTAACCTTTACCAAGAGAGAAGAGGGGATTACTCTATCAGATGTGAATTTTGACCGTCTTTTTACTGATATGTGGAATGAGACTTTTTCAGATAAGATAGAAACGATATGGGATTTGCCCCAAGAAACCCGAGAACTACTTGGAGATCTACTTCCTGAAGGAGCAGAACATCGTATAGGTGGGTATCCTTATTTTACACAGCAGGATCCACGGGAGGAGGACTCACCATTTACCGAGCTACTCCTTCAGATGGACTCTGATGGTGATCATATTATGTGGGGGACTATGGGAGTTGCTAATTTTTTTATTAACAAAAAAGATTTACAAAATTGTAATTTTGAGGAAGTTTTGTATAATTGGGACTGTTAATAGCTAAAATTTATAAGTAAAATTAATAATTATTTTGTATCTTTGCACAATAAAAAAATAGTCTTTTGATAAAGCATTAAGAATAAAAATATAATAAGTATAAATAAACTATTTTATGGAGATAAAAGTTCGTTATTCGGATAAGGATTTGCAAGAATTTAAGGGGATTATTGAAGAAAAATTACATCAGGCACAAGCTGATTTGGAGTTTTTGCGCAATGCTTATCTCAATGGAGCTGATAATAGTGTAGATGATACATCTCCTACCTTTAAGGCTTTTGAGGAAGGGTCAGAGATGATGAGTAAGGAATCCAATATGGCTCAGGCTACTCGTTTGGAGAAATTCATTCGTGATCTTAAGAATGCACTTATCCGTATTGAGAATAAAACCTATGGAGTATGCCGTGTAACAGGAAAACTTATTGATAAAGAAAGGCTTAAAGCAGTTCCTCACGCTACTCTAAGTATAGAAGCCAAGAATATGCAACAATAATATTAAGAAAGAATCATAAATTCTAGAAAACTTGCTGGTTAATGGATATTATACAAGGAACGACCATACTGATAGATAAGCCTTTGCACTGGACTTCTTTTCAAGCAGTTAATAAAATTAAGTGGGCGGTTATAAAAAAGTATCGCCTGAAGAAGTTCAAGATAGGGCACGCAGGAACCTTAGATCCCTTGGCTACGGGTTTGTTAATTCTCTGTACAGGAAAGAATACCAAGCAGATTCCTTTTTTGCAGGAAACTTCAAAAGTTTATACGGGAGTAATGACTCTTGGAGCAACTACTCCCTCGTTCGATATGGAAACTTCTATTGATGCTCATTACCCTGTAGAACATATTACAGAAGAGTTAGTAGCAGAAGTCTGCGCTCAATTTACAGGAGAACTTATACAGGAACCTCCTCTATTTTCGGCTATAAAGAAAGATGGAAAGAGATTATACGAATGGGCTAGAAAAGGGAAAGAAACAGAAATTCCTCTGAGAAAAATCCTAATTCATTCTCTTAAATTAGAATTGAATGAAAAAAAACAGATTTCTTTTGAGGTTTGTTGTAGCAAAGGGACTTATATTCGTTCACTTACCAATGATATAGGAAAGGCTCTACATAGTGGAGCTTATCTTTCGGAATTGAGACGTACTCAAATAGGCGATTTCCGAGTGGAGGATGCTCTTTCTCCCGAAGAATTTGTCCAATTGTATATAGAAAATGAAAATTTTTCAACTATTTAAAAGAGAAATTCAATCTCTAGGGATGTCGCGTAAGGAAAGTGCTTTTGTGCTTACATTACTTCTTATGCTTATTCTAGTAGTTGCTTTTATTTTTGTTAAAGTTAATAATAGAACCCAGGAAATTTGGATTGAAATTCCACCAAAAGAAGAGCTTACAGAGCTCCTCAAAGAAGAAGAACTCACGCCTAAAGAGGATATAGAACCAGAAGCAGTAACAACTCGTGCTTATAACCAATCCGATGCTTCTATTCGTCATTCGGAAGATTTTAAAACTCTTGATGAACTTCTTTCTCAAAATATGCAAAATCAGCAGGAGGCTTCTCCGCAACAAGAGGAAGAGGGAATAGAAGAAAAGCCAAAGGAAACTTCTCCTAAAAAAATAGATGATGGGCTTTCTTTCAAAGAATTAGAAAAATACAAACAGAACACCTCAGCCACAAAAACAGCTAATAAGCGAACATTGATCTCTTATTTCCTACAAGGAAGAGAGGCTATAACAGAACTTCCGAACCCCGTTTATACTTGTGAAGAATCGGGAAAGGTTGTTATTAATATCACTGTCGATGCACAAGGGTATGTTATTCAAGCAAATTATAACAAATCATCTTCTTCAACTTCTAATGGTTGCTTGGTAGATAATGCTATTTATTATGCTCAAAAAGCACGTTTTGACACAGGGGATAAACCTAAACAAACTGGAACTATAACCTATCAATTTCAATAATTTAATGATAAGAACAGCAACTCCTAATGATGCTCCATTAGTAGCTCCATTAATCTATCAAGCGATGCCAGAAGTCCTAACTAAACTTATAGGAACTGACAACAAGAAAGAAGGAATTTTTTTCTTAGAAAGGCTCTTTACTCAAGAAAAAAATCAATATTCTTACCAGAATACACTAATTTATGAGAAAAATAATGAAATATTAGGTTCATTAGTTTATTATAATGGAGCCCTTATAGATATGTTATCCCAATCTGTTTTTGATTTTGTTAAAAAAGAGTATGGACGAACAATTACCTTAGAAAAAGAGACCTCAGCGGGAGAATATTATATTGACACCCTTAGTGTTGCTCCCAAAGCACAAGGAAAAGGAATTGGTTCTTCTTTGTTTTTTCATCTTAAAGAGCTTTTAAAAGGCGAAACAATAGGCTTGCTAGTGGCAATGGATAATCCTCAAGCAGAAAAGTTATATAATAGATTAGGATTTATTTATCAGGATATAAAGCTATTAGGAGGAAGTCCTTATAAACACTTGATTTATAGAGAATAAAAATGTCTATTGTGTTTTTTTAAGATTAAAATATATTTTAATATAGGCTGAAATATTGATAATTAATTTGTACATTTGCATAAGATAATTTTGGATTACTATGAATATACAAGAACTAAGAGAAAAGATAGAAAAAGCTTGGGAAAATCGTAGGCTTCTCTCAGATGAGGCTACGATGACGGCTATTGATACGGTTATAGACTTACTAGATAGAGGAGAATTACGAGTAGCTTCCCCTTCGGAAGGAGGCTGGGAAGTACACGAATGGGTTAAGAAAGCGGTGATTCTTTATTTCCCGTTCCGGAAAATGGAGACCAAAGAAGTCGGTATCTTTGAATATTATGATAAGATTCCGCTTAAGCATAATTATCAGGATAAAGGAGTCCGAGTAGTTCCTCCAGCAACAGCTCGTAGAGGAGCTTTTCTGGCTTCAGGAGTCGTGTTGATGCCTTCATATGTAAATATCGGAGCTTATGTAGATTCGGGAACAATGGTAGATACTTGGGCAACTGTAGGTAGTTGTGCTCAGATAGGTAAGAATGTCCACTTGAGTGGAGGAGTTGGGATAGGAGGCGTATTGGAACCATTACAAGCCTCCCCTGTAATAATAGAAGATGGAGCATTTATAGGTTCCCGCTCTATTGTAGTAGAAGGGGTACGTATAGGTCAAGAGGCAGTTTTAGGTGCTAATGTGGTATTGACAGCCTCTACAAAAATCATTGATGTAACAGGAGAAAAATCACTTGAAATAAAAGGGTATGTACCCGAACGCTCGGTAGTAATTCCAGGAAGCTATACTAAAAAATTTCCTGCAGGAGAATATCAAGTACCTTGTGCACTGATTATAGGAAAAAGAAAGGCTTCTACGGACTTGAAGACCTCTCTCAATGAAGCCCTAAGAGATTTTAATGTATCTGTTTAATAAATAAGGAGGCTAGCAATTACTAGCCTCCTTTTTCTTTGACTAAATTAGTCATCAATTCTTACAAATTTTCCTTTGGAATTAAATTCTAACTCTAATCCTCCTACTAGTTCTACTTCATATCCATAACGCTTCTTTTTTATATCCTTGATAGCCTTGTTAGGATAATTTTTGCTGATATACTGCTCAATAGAGGAAGGAATAATTTTTGTAGGGATGGTAGTTCCTCCTGATTTTACCTCTTTCCAGTCGCCATTAGGATAGAATTCTATTTTTGTTCCATCATTGAATACGGTAGTATAATCATCAACTTTAAGGAACTCCATATCTTTCCATACTGAAGCAATGTCAGCCACAGCATAATGAGTTTTTATAAAGTCTTGTGCTTTCTGAGGTAATTTGTCGAAAGAGATTTGTACATCATCTTGAGCAGAAGCAAAATTAATTGCAAGAAGACTTGTAACTACAGTTACTATTTTTCTAAATCTGTTCATAAGCTAATAAATTTTAAATTTAATGAGGCAAAGATACTATTAATTTCTGAGATAAAAAAATAAATAGAGGTTTAATTAATGATAGATTCCTGAATAACTCGTTGTATTTTGGCACGAATATTTTCAGTAATAAGTTTTTTATTATCAGAATTAGGAAAAGTACGGTTGGAAAGAAATATATAAATAGTCTGTGTCTGAGGGTCAGCCCAAGCAAAAGTACCGGTAAACCCAGTATGTCCGAAACTCTCAGGAGATACACAATCACAAGTAGGACCTGATTCTCCTTTAGGTTGGGGTTTATCAAATCCTAATGCTCGACGATTTCTCTCGGAAATAAAATAAGTTTTATTAAAAGTGTCAAAAGCATTTGCTGAGAAATAACGAATACCTCCATAATATCCTTTTTGGAGATAGAGTTGCATCATTTTAGCAACATCATTAGCAGTGCCAAAAAGCCCTGCGTGCCCCGCGACACCTCCAAGCATAGCCGCTCCCTGATCGTGTACATAACCTCGAATGAGCTGTTGCCTGAAATTTTTATCATCTTCTGTAGGAGCAATCTGTGTTTTGGAGAATTGTTGTAAGGGTAAGTAAGTGAGCTGATAAGCTCCCATACTATTGTAAAAATCTTTTCGAACAATTTCATTTAGAGGCTTCCCTTTTTGAGTTTCTATATATTTTTGAAATAGATAATAAGAAAGATCACTATAGAGATACTTTTTCTTCTTGATTAATTCACTTTGAGCAATAGAGGCAAGAATGGTATCTTGGTAGTTCTCCCTTATAAATAGATTTTCAGCTACTTGTGTTGGGTATTGCTTACTGAGATTACTATTATAGACTTCAGGGGAGAGTATTTTCGTATTTTTATCCATAGTCTTGGTATAAAAAGGTAACCAAGACTGTAGTTGCCCATAGTGGGAGAGAGCTTCTTTAAGGGTGATATTTTCCTTATTTGTTCCTTTGAGCATAGGAAGAAGCGTAGCTAAGGGAGTATTTAGCTTAATCTTTTGTTTGTCATAGAACTCTATAAGTTCAGGGAGAGTAGAAAGAATCTTAGTAAGGGAAGCAAGGTCATAGAGAGTATTGTTAGTTACTTGCTCAGAAGATGAGTTATAAGTACAACGTCCAAAACTTTTGTTATAGACTACTGTTCCATTTCGAGCTACTAATACCTGTGCAGAAGGGGTCATCTGTTTTTGGATGGCTTCATTCACAATAGAATCTATTTTGTAAAAATGATTGGAATTAATTCCTGCATTTTCAGCAATTCCGTAACCAAGCCTCTTAAGACTTTTGGTAGGGAAATTTCTTCCAAAGAGAATTTCCTTATGAGCAGTCACAGGAAGTATTCCCTCAAAAGGAATTGCCCCATAGATAAGCTGAGCAGCCTTCTGTTGTGCTAAAGGTGTATTTTGGTAAGCCATTATAATAGCTCCTATTTTCTTTATTTCAGGAATGTCAAGTAGAGCATAAGGTTTTACAAAAAAAGTAAGAATAACTTCCTTTTGTTCTACTATTTTTTCAAGTAGCGCAAGTTCTTGAGCTGTGAGCTTATAATCAGCCCAGGGATTAGCATTAGAACGATGTACTCCAATGATAATACGATTATAAGGAGCCATTTCTTTGCTTAAAGCTTCCCAAGAACCACTTTTTAGCTGTACAACATCTTGATAATAACGCAAATGCTTGAAAAATTCCCAGCCACTATCATCTCCGAACTTGATATAAGCCGTCTTCTTAGAATCTAGGTCTTTTAGTGGGAGTATATTTTTGTTATTCTGTACTAGAGTGATTGCTTTTTCATATATTTTCTCACAAAGAAGTTCATCTTCTTTCTTGTTGAGGTCTTTGGTGAGATTTGTTAAGGATATAGGGGTATAATGATGGAGCCCAGCCCAATATTTTCCCTTGAGAATCTTTTTAACAGAATATGCCAAGCGATATTCGTTGATAATACCTGTATTATAGGCATTTTTTATGGCTTCAATTCCTTTGATCGGGTCAGAGGACATCAGCAAAACATCATTTCCTGCTAGAAAGGCCTGCAAATCTACCTGAGCGGTATCAGTATAGTCTGCAACCCCCTTCATACCAAGAGCATCAGAGAATATAAGGCCCTGAAAATTCATTTTTTGCTTGAGGATACCCGAAACTATTTTATAAGAAATAGAGGCGGGTTTTCCCTCATCTAGAGCTGGAATATTAAGGTGCCCCACCATAGCAGAAGTTACTCCTGAATGGATAAGCTGTTCAAAGGGATAGAATTCCGTACTTTCTAGTCTTTCCTTTGAAAAAGAGATAGTTGGGAGGGTTTTATGAGAATCTTTTTCTGTGTCTCCGTGTCCAGGGAAATGCTTAGCACAGGCTAATACACCTACACTTTGCATTCCTCTGGTAAAGGCGATTCCTTTCTGAGCAACATTGAATTTACTTTCCCCAAAAGAGCGATTTCCAATGATTGGGTTTTTAGGATTAGTATTAATATCAATATCGGGAGCAAAATCAATATGAACCCCTAATCGCTTGCAATGTTGGGCAATATGTTTTCCTGTTTGTTCTACTAAGTTATTATCTTTTAGAGCACCTAAGGTCATATTCCAAGGAAATGCATATACAGAATCTAATCGCATAGCCAGCCCCCATTCCGCATCCATAGCAATGAATAAAGGTATTTTTGCTACGGATTGAAATTCATTAGTTAGTTTAGCTTGTTTCACAGGAGTTCCTTTGGAAAAAATAATTCCTCCAATATGGTGTTTTTCAATGAGTTCCTTTATGGGTTTATTTTGCTTAGATGTTTGATTGCTAAAGGATTGTACCATAAATAGTTGTCCTATTTTCTGTTCAAGACTCATTGATTTATAGATACTATCTACCCAACGAGTTTGAGCCAGTTCATCCTTAGTACGAAGAGGGTCTATATTTTGAGAAAAAGATAGAAAGGGTAGAAGTATAAATAGAGTTAAAAATCTCATTCTTTAAATAAATTATTTATTTGTTCAATAGTAGTTTCTATATCACCTGATGTTGTTAAGGATACAATGCTGGTTCCTATAATAACTCCATCGGCATATTTGCGCATTTTTTTTACATCTTCATTGGTTTTTATTCCAAAACCTAAAGAGATAGGGAGCTGACTCTTAGAACGGATTTGAGTGACAAAAGACTCCAATCTATCCAAATCTACTTGTTGGCTTCCTGTAACACCAAGAGAACCAATTGCATATACAAAACCATCTCCTAAAGAAGTAATCTGAGAAATTCGTTCCTCAGAAGTAACACTTACCAAAGGAATAAATGCAATATGATGAGCCTTAAGTTTTTCAGAAATTTCTTTTGATTCCTCATAGGGCAAATCGGGAATGATAATCCCTTTGATGCCTACCTGAGCACTTTTTTCAATAAATTTATCAATTCCGTAAGCAAAAATAAGATTATAATAAACCAAAAAGATAAGTGGCTTAGAACATTTCTCTTTTACAGAAAAAAGTAAATCAAAGACGGTATCCGTTGTAACTCCTGCTTGAGAGGCAGTAAAAGAAGCCTCTGAGATGAGTTTTCCATCTGCCAGAGGGTCAGAATAAGGAATGCCTATTTCTAGCAAATCAAGGTTTGTTTCACTTAAACGAACTAAAAATTCTTTAGTAAAATCAAGGCTAGGGTACCCTGCAACTATATATCCTATATTGACATTTTCTTTTTCCTCAAAAACTTTTCTAATACTATTCATATTTTTCTCCTTTTAATATTGAAAAAACAGTGTGCATATCTTTATCTCCTCTACCAGAGACATTTACGATAATTGTTTCAGGTCTATCCTTGGAAAGGGTTGGGCATAATTTTTCCAAATAAGCTAAAGCGTGAGCACTTTCTATAGCAGGAATAATTCCCTCTTTTCGTGTAATTAATAGGAGGGCATCGATTGCTTCTTTATCAGTGATAGGTGCATAAGTAGCCTTTTTTGTTTCAAATAGGTAGGCGTGCTCAGGACCTACACCAGGATAGTCTAATCCAGCAGAGATAGAATGTACGGGGCTTATTTGTCCATATTGGTTTTGAAGTACATAAGTTTTCATTCCATGGATAATTCCTTCTCTACCTAAGGATAGGGTTGCCGCATGCATATCGGTATCAATTCCATAACCACCAGCCTCAACACCATAGAGCTTAGTAGTTGGGTCATCCAAGAAAGCCGAAAAGATTCCTATAGCATTGCTTCCTCCTCCTATACAGGCAATTACGTGGTCGGCGTGCTTACCTAAGGCTTCTATTTGTTGCTTGGCTTCTTTACCAATGACCGATTGAAAATCCTTAACCATCTTAGGATAAGGATGAGGACCTACTGCAGAGCCAATGACATAGAATACTGTTTCTATCTCTCCAACCCAAGATTGGATAGCGGCAGTAGTGGCTTCTTTGAGCGTTTTAAGTCCCTCTTCCACAGCAATTACCTTTGCACCGAGAAGCTCCATACGAAATACATTTAGCTTTTGTCGTTCTATGTCGACAGCTCCCATATATACTTCACATTCAAGACCTAATAAGGCAGCTGCTGTTGCTGTTGCTACTCCATGTTGCCCTGCACCTGTTTCAGCTATTACTTTCTTTTTACCCATTCTTTTGGCTAGCAATACCTGACCTAAAGCATTATTAATCTTATGAGCTCCTGTATGATTGAGGTCTTCTCGTTTTAGATAAATATCGTGATGATAATATTCACTAAGATTTTTTGCATAGTATAGAGGTGTCTCTCTTCCTACATAATTTTTTAGTAGATATGTTAGTTCTTCTTGGAAAGTGATATCTTTTTTAGCTTCCTCATAGGCTTTTTCTAATTCTATAAGGGCAAACATAGCTGTTTCGGGAACAAATTGCCCTCCAAATTTGCCAAAATAGGCTTTTTCATTAGGATGTTGGCTCATTAGATTTTATTTTTAAGATGATTTCTTCAATTAGTTTTCTATTTTTTCGGTTATTAGTCTCTACCTTACTATTGACATCTAATACAGAAGGCGAAAAAGAAAGAGCTTTACAGATATTTTCTTTATCAATTCCACCAGCAAGGATGAAGGATTTAGT
>CAJPPS010000029.1 GCA_905372595.1 uncultured Capnocytophaga sp.
TTTCATTACGTTCTATTTACAAAACAAAAAGACCTTCCCTTATGGGATTTTCTTATGGCAAAAGTAGTGATTTTTTTTGAAAGACCAACCCATTAAACACTTTTTAACGATTACTTTTTTTTATATCTAAATAGAAAAAATCAATATTTTTCTTGTTATTCTAAAAACTGAGCCAAACTGTATTGAAACAAGAAGAGGATAAGAGAGGTTCTTAAGCTGAGGATACCTCCGCTTTTATATATCAAGGAAAGGTATTTTTAAAGGCTATTTCTACATTTTAAGATTCGATAACAAGAAAATATCATCGTTTTAACGCCTTCACTACTTGATTCTTTCTTGCAATTGTCGTACCTTTGCCCCAATAAGAAAAATCCGCTAATTAAAAGAACCTCTGCGGAGATCCCTCTCTCAAAATAAAAAACTACCCCAATGAATGATCCTATCCTAGAAAAAATCCAAACCTTACGTGAGGAACTTAACCAACACAATTACGACTATTATGTCCTTGATACCCCTACTATCTCTGACTATGAATTTGACCAGAAACTCAAAGCCTTACAGGAATTAGAAAAACAATATCCTCAATACAATGACCCCAATTCACCCTCCGTACGTGTTGGAGGTCAGATTACCAAAAATTTCTCCACCGTAACCCACGAATTTAGAATGTACTCCTTGGATAACTCTTACTCCAAAGAAGAGCTTGAGGAATGGGAAAAGCGCGTACTGAAGCTCTTAGGTACTGAGAAAGTCTCTTTTGTATGTGAGCTTAAGTATGATGGTGCTTCTATAGACCTTACCTATCGCCAAGGGAAGCTTGTACAAGCCACTACCCGAGGAGATGGTATACAAGGGGATGAGATTACTGCCAATGTACGTACCATTGGGAGCGTACCCCTAACCCTCCGTGGAGATTACCCTGAGGACTTCCATATTCGTGGAGAAATCATTATCCTCAAGGAAGGCTTTAAGAAGATGAACGAGCAACGTATCGCAGAAGGGGAAGACCCCTATATGAACCCCCGAAATACCGCTAGCGGAAGCCTTAAGCTACAGGATACCACCGAAGTAGCTAAGCGTCCGCTAGACTGCTTACTCTACTATGTAGTAGGCAATAACCTTCCCATACATACCCAGTTCGAGAGCTTACAGAAAGCTCGTGAATGGGGCTTTAAAGTTCCTTCTCAATCACAGCTATGTCATAGCACTCAGGAGGTAATGGACTTCATCAACTATTGGGATATTCACCGCCACGACCTCCCTTATGAAACAGATGGGGTGGTTATTAAGGTCAATGAATACCACGCTCAGCAGGAGCTCGGATACACTTCCAAATCCCCTCGATGGGCTATTGCTTATAAGTTCAAGGCAGAACAGGTAAGTACTACTCTGGAAAGCATCTCCTATCAGGTAGGACGCACAGGCGCCATTACTCCTGTAGCCAACCTTACCCCTGTCCTACTAGCAGGAACCATCGTTAAGCGTGCTTCCCTGCATAATGCAGACCAAATTGCTAAGCTAGGCTTACACCTATCCGATGAAGTATTTGTTGAAAAAGGAGGTGAGATTATCCCTAAAATTACGGGAGTAAAGCTCGAACAACGTTCCTCACAAGCGACTCCTATTACTTTTATCACACACTGCCCTGAATGTAACACTCCTCTGGTACGCAATGAGGGAGAAGCACAACACTACTGCCCCAACGCTTATGGATGCCCTCCACAGATTACCGGACGTATCCAGCACTTTATTTCCCGTAAGGCTATGGATATTGAAGGCTTAGGCTCTGAAACGGTAGAACTGATGTTCCGCGCTGGGCTTATCCACAATTATGCAGATCTCTATGAGCTCAAAGCCGAACAAATACAAGACTTGGAGCGTATGGGTACTCGTAGCGCACAGAACATAATAAAAGGAATTGAGAAGTCCAAGGAAGTACCTTTTGAGCGGGTGCTCTTTGCCTTAGGAATCCGTATGGTAGGAGAAACTGTCGCTAAAAAGCTTGCTAAAACCTATAAGAGCTTACAAGCACTACGGACTACTTCCTATGAAGCCCTTATCCAGATAGATGAAATAGGTGACCGTATCGCACAGAGCGTCATCGAATTCTTTGCCAATGACCTTAATAAAGCCATCCTAGAACGCTTAGAAAGATACGGATTACAAATGGAAATTCAGGAGACAGAAGCACCTATCTCAGATGTACTAAAAGGAAAGACACTGGTAGTCTCTGGGGTCTTTGCCCGTCATTCCCGTGACGAACTCAAAGCGCTTATTGAGAGTCACGGTGGAAAAGTAGGCTCCTCCATCTCTTCCAAAACAAGTTATGTCGTAGCTGGTGAAAATATGGGACCTAGTAAGCTAGAAAAAGCCACTCAGCTGAATATCCCCATCCTCTCGGAAGCAGATTTTGAAAAGCTAATCCTTGAATAAGGCTTATCTTATAGCATCCATTGTGGAACGCTTACCCTTAACAAAAGGAACGATAAAAGCATCCTTAAAGCCCTTATCCTTAGCGATTTGTAGGAGCTGATCTATCTTGCTTTTCTCTGATTCTTTACCATAGTAGTAACGGAAAGCGTTCCCTATCTTTTCCTTGATAATAGGACTCAATCCCTTGAAGTTTGAAGGAACAGCTGGCAAATCTTTATTAGAAGTGGATATCTGTACGCGGTAGTAAATATCAGATTCAAGAATAGGGTTTATAGTATTATTACTCTTAAGCCAATGGTTATAATTCTTAATTGCCTTAACAATGCTTTCTGCTATCTGTTGTTGTCCTTTAGCAGAGTTAAGGAAGTCTCGTTCGGTTTCATTACTAAGGAAGCCCGTTTCTATTAGCAAGGAAGGCATATAAGTCTGGTGTAGAACAATAAAGCCTGCTTGCTTAACTCCTCTATCCTTACGCTGGGTATTCTCAGCTAGGGCGGACTGTACGCGCTTGGCTGCCTGAATACTCTGCTCAAGGAACTCCTCCTGCATTATGGATAAGCCAATGAAAGATTCTGGGGAATTGATATCATAGCCTGCATACTTTTGCTTGTAATCCTTCTCCAGATAGATTACCCTATTCTCTTCCTTAGCTACCTCAAAGTTGATATCACTCACGTGTAAGCCCAGTACATAGGATTCCGATCCGTGAGCTTCCTTACTAGGAGAAGAATTACAGTGTACCGAAACAAAGAGATCTGCTTTTGCCTTATTAGCAAGGGCTCCTCGCTCATACAGTTCTATAAAGCGATCATCCTTACGGGTATAAATAACTCTATATAAGGGATCTTTCTCAAGTTCTTTCCCTACCAAGAGGACTATTTTAAGAACAATATCCTTTTCATAGATTTTCTTATGAACCTTTCCTGGGTCTTTGCCTCCGTGTCCTGCATCTAAGACAATGGTGAATTGCTGTTGCCCTAACATAGGCAACGAAAAGAACAGAAGAAGATAGCCTAAATACTTCATTAATGATAAAATTTCTTTAAAAAACGACAATATTTCTCAGCAAGTCTTTCAGGATACAAAAAATATCCGTAAGTTTGACCTTTGAAAATAAACGGATTAACTCTAGTTTAAACCTTTGATTTTCAAAATGCAAAAGTAGAAAAAAATGTTGAACTTTTACACCTACCTCTTTATATTTTGCAAATAAATAAAAAATATAGCTTACTGATAGGAGTTATCACTTGTTTTATAGGACTCTTTGCCCAGAAAAAGGCTCCCCTAAGAGCCTCAATGGTAGCGCCCTTAAGCGAAGTGCTACCTACCCTCTCCGATACTTTGGCAAAGGACTCCTTAGCCATTACACCTAAGGACACCCTAAAGAAGCCTAGCATCCTTTCTGATGTGGTTCGCTATCAAGCCAAGGACTGTGTAGTTATCAGCAAACACAAGAAGCAAATCACCCTTTATGACCAGAGCAAGATATCCTATGAAGATACGAACTTAGAGGCAGGAATCAGTATCATTAATTACCAAAAACGAGAAGCTTATGCCGGAGGAATTAAGGACAGTACAGGAAACCCTACGCAATCTCCTATATTCAAGCAAGGAAACCAAGTAATTGAACCTGATTCTATTCGATTCAACTACGTAACCAAAAAAGCAATTATACGTAACGCTTATACTACTCAGGACGAAAACAAGATTCGTGCTCAGATTATCAAAAAAGAGAATGATTCCACCTACTTCCTCCACGAAGGAATTGTTACTACTGCGGAAGACCTCTCTGACCCTGATTATTATATCCGCTTACGCAAAGCAAAATTTGTTCCTAAGAAAAAAATTGTAGCGGGCTTTAGTAATATGTATATCTCAGATGTACCTACTCCTATTGCGTTGCCTTTTGCTTACTATCCGATGACGGAATCTCGTACCTCTGGACTCCTCTTTCCTACCTTCGGGCAAGTAAATGACCGTGGTTATTTCCTTCAGAATGGAGGATATTACTTTGTTATTTCTGATTATTTAGACCTAGCCCTTACAGGAGATTACTATACCAACGGCAGTTACGGAATCCGTACCAACTCCACCTATCGCAAGCGTTACAAATATTCAGGAAATTTTAATCTGCGCTATGAGAACCTCATCTATAGCCAGCGAGGATTCCCTGATTATAGCCGTAATTCTATCTATAACATCCAGTGGTCTCACTCTCAAGATAGTAAGTCCAGCCCGCTTTCTACTTTCTCCGCTTCGGTGAACTTGGGAAGTTCTACTTATTACCGCAATTCGTATAACCAGCAGAATTCCTCTAATTTCCTTAATAACACGCTCTCATCTTCTATTTCGTATTCAAGGACTTTCCCTTCCTATCCATCGGTAAACCTATCCTTGACGGCTTCGCATTCGCAGAATACGAATACACAGAGTATCCAAATGACACTCCCTGCGATGCGTGTAAGTATGGAACGTATCTATCCTTTTGTCAAAAGAGGAATGCCTAAAAAGGGACTTATTGAGAATATCAACCTGAACTATAGCCTTCAGGGAGATAACCGTTACACCACCACCGATAATGAGTTCTTCTCCAGTGCTATGTTTGCCAAAGCACAGAGTGGCTTCCGCCATAGTATCCCTTTGAGTACCAACTTCAAAGTGCTGAAGTTCTTCAGTGTCTCCTTGAACTCTTCCTTGAATGAGACTTGGCAGTTCAAGACTGTAAGATACCACGACTATAGTGACCTAACCAACCGAGTAGATAAAGACACTCTCAATGGGTTTGACCGCTATCTCACCTATAACTTTGGGGCGGGAATAGGGACTACCCTCTATGGTACTTTTGATTTCGGAAAGGATAAAAAGATTCAAGCAATCCGACACGTAATGAGACCATCAGTAAGTTATGGTTATACACCGTCCTTTGATAATTACTATGATTATTACATCGCTGATGCTTTCGGTACTCGTCGTGAGTATAGTCGTTTCGAGGGAGGACTTTATGGCACCCCAGGACGTAATGAGTCCAGCGCAATGAACTTCTCCTTAAGCAATACCTTTGAAGCCAAAGTACGTAGCAAGGACTCCACCGATACAGCTGTAAAAAAAGTGATGCTCCTCAATAGCTTGAATTTTTCTTCTTCCTATGACCTAGTACGAAAACAATTCAGCCCAGTGAATATCACGGGAGGAACTCAGCTCTTTGACAATAAGTTAGGGGTAAATTTCGGAGCTACCTTGAATCCTTATGCCATTGATGCCAATGGTAGCCAGATGGAGAAGTTCAATATCAATAATGGAGGTAGTCTCTTTAGGCTTACCAATGCCAACCTCACCCTGAACTATGCTTTCTCTAGCAAAAACTTCCAAAAAAGCAAAAGTAGTGATAACACTGCCTCTGGAGGCCGTTCGGACGACCTCTTTGGCGCAGCTATGAATACCGACCTGAGCAAGCCTATGAAAGAAGAGGATCCTGACAAAAAAGAAACAGAAAAAAAGCAAAGGCTCTACTATGCCTCTATGCCTTGGGACATTACCCTTGCTCATTCCCTATCTTATTCCAATAACAACCGAAATCCTATGATTTCCAGTAACTCACTAATGGTCTCTGGGAACGTGGACTTAACCCCTAAATGGCGCGTAGGTGCTTCTTCTGGGTATGATTTTGCCAATAATGGGGTTACCTATACTCAGATACGTTTCGAAAGAGATCTCAATAGCTTCCGTATGTCCTTTAGTTTCTCTCCTTTCGGAGACCGAAATTCTTGGTACTTTTTTATTGGAATCAAAGCCTCTATGCTCTCTGACCTCAAGTGGGAAAAGAACAAATCACCTGATAGGGTACTTAACTAATTTATTTGCTAATTATCAAAATATCAAATTTATATTCGTATGAAAAAAGTAATACTTTCCACTAAGGCTCCTGCCCCTATAGGACCTTACAGCCAAGCCATCTTAGCTGGAAATACTTTGTATGTATCTGGGCAAATTCCCATCAATCCTGAAACAGGAGAAGTGGTTTCAGGAGGGATTGTTCCTGAAACTAAGCAAGTAATGGAAAACCTCAAAGCCATCCTAGAGGAAGCCGGATATTCCTTTGCTGATGTAGTGAAAACTACCATTCTTCTTGAGGATTTAGCCCATTTTGCTCAGGTAAACGAACTCTATGGAGCTTATTTCCCTACCGAAGGAGCACCTGCAAGGGAGACCTACCAAGTGGCAAAACTTCCTAAAGGAGTTGCGGTAGAAATTTCCTGCATCGCTGTAAAATAGCTTTTTCAGTAAAAAAGACTATCCAAAAAGAGGTAAGCAAAACACCCTTATAGAAGAGTTATAATAATCACTTTTTGGATAGTCTTCACCTATTAAGATACAGGCATTCCATACATATCAAAGTCTGTAGCCTCAGTGATAAGCACCTGTGCGAAATCACCTATCTTCACATAGTACTTACTTGCATCTATCAAGACTTCATTATCTACATCAGGAGAATCATATTCGGTACGCCCCACAAAGTACTGTCCTTCCTTGCGGTCAATAAGGCATCGGAAAGTCTTCCCTACTTTCTCTTGGTTTAGCTCCCACGAGATTTGGGACTGTATTTCCATAATCTCTGCAGCACGGCGTTGCTTTACTTCCTCTGGGATATTGTCTTCTAATTCATAGGCTGCCGTATTCTCTTCGTGGCTGTAAGTGAAGCAGCCCAACCTCTCGAAGCGCATTTCTCGCACAAAATCTTTCAAAAGTTCAAAATCGGCTTCTGTTTCATTCGGATAGCCCACAATAAGAGTCGTACGAACAGCTATTTCAGGCATTGCTTCCCGAAATTCCTTGAGTAAGCGGGTGGTTTTCTCCTGAGTTGTCCCTCTTTTCATACTCTTAAGAATAGAATCTGAGATATGTTGTAGTGGAATGTCTAGATATTTGCATATTTTAGGTTCTTGTTTCATTACCTCAATCACATCTTTAGGGAATCCTGTAGGGAAAGCATAGTGGATACGGATCCATTCTATTCCTTCTACTTTAACCAATGCTCGTAGCAAATCTGCAAGCTTACGCTCTCCATAGAGGTCTAATCCATAATAGGTAACATCTTGGGCAATAAGAATGAGCTCTTTTACCCCTTTTTTAGCCAATTTTTCTGCCTCAATTACCAAGTTCTCAATAGGAGTACTCTTATGGCTCCCTCGCATCAGCGGAATGGCACAGAAGCTACAAGGTCGATCACACCCTTCAGAAACCTTTAGGTAGGCATAGTTCTTAGGGGTAGTCGTCAGTCGCTCCCCAATAAGTTCGTGCTTATAATCGGCTCCCAATACCTTGAGCAGTTGCGGAAGCTCTGTCGTTCCAAAGTACTGATCGACATCTGGAATCTCCTTCTCTAGCTCTGGCTTATAGCGCTCAGAAAGACAGCCCATTACGAACACTTTATCCACGAGTCCTTCTTCTTTCTTCTGAATGTACTCTAGGATTGTATTCACACTCTCTTCCTTAGCATTATTGATAAAGCCACAGGTATTGATTACCACGATGTTCCCTTTGTCTTCGTGTACGACTTGCTTCCCACTGGCTTTGAGCTGCCCCATAAGCACTTCACTATCATACACATTCTTTGAACAACCTAAGGTAATAACATTGATTTTATTCTGTTTGGTGGATTTTGTCCGCATTGTTGTTGGATTTGTTTGAAGGTGCAAAAATACATCTTTTAGAAGAATAAACGAAATTTCTTTGCCTATACAGAAAAAATTTATACCTTTGCGTGTTTAATCCTAATAAAAAAATATTTATGAAAGTAGCCGTAGTAGGAGCCACAGGCTTAGTAGGCAATGTCATGCTGGAGGTCTTGGCACAACGCAATTTCCCTGTAACAGAACTCATCCCTGTAGCTTCTGAAAAATCTGTAGGAAAAACCATCTCCTTCAAAGGAAAAGAATATAAAGTAGTGGGAATGAGCCAAGCCATCTCCCTTAAGCCTGATGTAGCTCTGTTCTCCGCTGGAGGCGATACCTCCAAGGAGTGGGCTCCCAAGTTTGCCCAAGTGGGTACTATTGTAGTGGATAACTCCTCTGCTTGGCGTATGGATCCAACCAAAAAGTTGGTGATTCCTGAAATCAATGCAGATATCCTTACAGCTGAAGACAAAATTATAGCCAACCCTAACTGTTCTACTATTCAAATGCTAGTAGCTCTAGCCCCCTTGCGTAAGTTTGGCATCAAGCGTATTGTAGTCTCTACCTATCAGTCTATCACTGGTACGGGAGTAAAGGCTGTCAATCAGCTAGAAAATGAATACAAAGGCATACAAGGTACAATGGCATACCACTACCCTATCCACCGCAATGCCATCCCTCATTGTGATGTCTTTGAAGAAAACGGTTATACCAAAGAAGAAATGAAATTAGTCAGAGAAACCAAAAAAATTTTTGCTGACGACTCCATTCGTGTAACAGCCACTGCTGTACGTATCCCCGTAGTGGGCGGACATAGTGAAGCGGTCAATGTGGAATTTGAACAAGAATATGACCTTGCTGAGGTACGCAAACTCCTCAGCCAAGCTCCTGGAGTAATCCTTCAGGACAATACTGATACCAATACCTACCCTATGCCTATCTATGCTCATGGCAAAGATGAGGTATTTGTAGGGCGTGTACGTCGTGATGAGTCACAGCCGAAAACCCTTAATCTTTGGGTCGTTGCTGATAATCTCCGCAAAGGGGCTGCTACCAATACCATTCAAATTGCTGAGACACTTATTAAGAAAGGAATCCTTAAATAACAATCAATAAGAATATGATTATTAGGGGCGAATTACAATTCGCCCTTACTTTTCACTCTCTATTATTCACTATATGAAACATATCTTTCTTTTACTCCCTTTCTTTTTCTGTATCAATACCACAATTGCACAGGAGGTAGTGGCAGGTACTGTATCAGATACCATCCCTATAGATGAAAATTGGATACCTAAAGAAATTGAAGGAGCCCATTATCAAATAGAGCCTGACCTTTATTTTACTTATGAGAAACCAAAGTTTTGGGACTTAATCAATAAAGCTCCTCAAAATACCCTTAATACCCTCAAGGACTTTGTAGCTAAGCCTTACTATCCGTACGGAATCGCCGCTTTAGGAACCACTGCAGCCCTGATCCCTGCCGACCCTTGGCTAATTAAGGAAAGTCGTAATTTTGGTGCTTCCCTAGGCTTAAACGAACACCATACCTATAAAAAACTAGGCTTCCTAAAAATCGTCCCTGCCGATGTCAATTCCGCCTTATACTTTATAGGGAATGGAACTACTTTTATCTTCATTAGTGGTGGCCTGGCAACCTATGGACTGATTACTGACGACTATAGAGCTAAGAGTACCGCTATGCAACTTATTGAGAGCATACTCATCACGGGAGTATTTGTACAGCCTATCAAGCGACTCACCGGTAGGGAAAGTCCTTTTATTACTGCAGAGAATGGAAGATGGCATAGTTTTTGGACATTTGCTCCTAGCTTTGCTGCCTACCAGAAGCAGACCTCCCATTACGATGCGATGCCCTCAGGACACCTCACCACCGCAATGGCTGCTGTAACAGTATTAGCTGAGAATTACAAGGATTATAAGTGGATCAAGCCTGTGAGTTATACTGCTTTGGCACTGATGTCCTTTGAAATGATGCAAAGTAAGGTACATTGGGCTTCGGATTACCCTATTGCACTCTTTATGGGATATCTTATTGGGAAAAACATCGCTAAATCACGTATCCAAACCTCTGATTATCGATTTAAAACTACCCAAAAATACCATTGGAACCTCTCCAGCTCCAAGGCTTGGGACGGAACTCAACTCTATGGAGCTACACTCTCTTGGTAATTTATTGATACTATCTTAACACCTTGTTGAAAAATA
>CAJPPS010000030.1 GCA_905372595.1 uncultured Capnocytophaga sp.
TTGTAAAAGAGTAATCTATGAAGTGTTTTTCGATACTATCAGGTTTTTTATTAGGGCTATTTTTTATAGCGTCTTGTGCAAGTTCTTCAAAATTAGTAAGTAAGGGATGGAAAGAAGTAGGTAGGGGTAATTATAAAAAAGCAGAGAAGAAGTTTTTTAAAGCCATAAGAAAGGAACGAAATAATGATAAGGCATATGAAGGGTTGGCATTTATGGAGGCGCAAAGGAGAGATTATATAAAAGCCGAAGTGTATATGGAGAAAGCATATTCTCTTCGTCCAACCGCTGATAGAGCGTATGCTTATGCTCGTTTTGCAAATAAAAGAGGAAAGCAAAACAAGGCAATGGAGTTGCTTTATCAAATTCCTAAGTTGGGTAATTTTGACTACTATAGAGGATTAGCAAAAAAAGAAAGTGACTTCTCTTCACTTAAGGGGGATGGTAGGTTTAATAGGTATTTGTTAGGCTATAGACGTTTGAAAATTCAGCCCTATTACGCTTATTCTTCTGAAGATGATGGACTATTAGGAGGAGAGAATGATATGTTTGTAGTGGTAGAAAATCAGAATAAAATACTCCTTACAACAGAAGTTATACAAGATAATAATATAGCTCGATGGAGTAATGATTATGTAATTTTTGACTATCCGCTTAACTCCTCTATTTCAATATCACTCTTAGATGAGGATGTTGTCAAACACGATAATTTGTTGTCTGTTAAAGGATATTTTACTCCTAATGATTATACTTGGCAAAATAGGAGAAATACTACTTTAAAGGTAAAAGTATCAGATACAGACAGTCCTCCTTATACAACAGGAAATATGGTTCCGTACGAATTAGGGATAGGAGGAGTTGCAGCGGCAATAGGTATAGGCGCTTTAGCATATGCTTCCATAAATAACAACCAAAGCAGCAATACTTATTCTATTAGCGGATTTACTTCTTGTCTTAAAACAACAAACAATAGTACTGACTTATATATACTTTCAATAGGAACAGATGTTGAGAATCGTACAACAGCAATGGATAATGATGCGCTAAAAATAACAAGCCAACTAAGGGAAGGATGTGGCAACCAAAAACTTTTTGGAAATGTTTATTCAAGAACATTGACAGGAGCACAGGCTACAAAGGTTAATATTCTGAAGGCTTTTAACACGATAAAGGCAAAAACCAATGAAGATGATATTTTTCTTCTCTTCTTCTCAGGACACGGAGGCGTTGATAATGGTAGGTTTATTTTTGGAGCAAGAGAAGGGAAGATTACTGTTGATGAAATAGTAACAGGAATAGATGCTGATAATTGCAAAACTATCTTATGGTTTGATGCTTGCCATGCGGGACAGGTAGGAAATGATTTTAGGAACAAAGTAGACGATTATATCAGAAATAAAAAATTACCTAATGTTTCTATTCTGATGAGTTCTAGTGACAATGAGTTCTCTTATGTTGATACGGCTAATAATATGGGATTTTTTGCCAAAGCAATAGTAGATGGGCTTAGAGGATATGCTGATGCAGGGGATATGAATCATATCATTTCACTTCGAGAGTTGGTGGATTATATAAAGAAAGTACTACCACAACGAACTCGTAACTGTCAATACTGCCGTGACCAGCAAACACCACAGATATTGAATGAAGGGAAAAGTTTTAATACAAGATTGTCTAATTATTAAATACTAAAAAATATGTTTACAGTACAAGTAATAGAAAGCAGTACAGGAAAGCCTGCTTACTACAAAAGAGTGGGAGTCATCTTTAGTGGATTCTTTAGAGGAATGACTCAAGACAAATACACCGACAAGGATGGTGAAGTGCATTTTACTGAAGACAATGGCGAAGGGACTATCTATGTACAAGGGAAGAAAGTATATGAGGGAAGGATAGAAGGAAGAAAAGTGATTTATATATGAGAAATCTTATAAAATTTGAATCATATGGGATTATTCAATAGAAAAAAGGAATTTAAGAAAGAATATCTATTGGCGTATTGTTATTCTTGTGGTCACAGTTTAGCTATAGATGAATTAGTTAATGGGTTTTTATGTCCTTTTTGCATGAAAGAATGTAAAACAAGATTTTGGATATGTCCTTCGTGTTTCTCTATGAATGAAACTTCGACAGATATATGTAAAGATTGTAAGAAAAAGTATAACAAATAAAAAAACTGATAAGATGGGAATTTTTGGAAAAAAAATACGTTGGGTAAGAACTTGTGTTCAATGTGGATTTAATAATCCAGAAGATGCAACAATGTGTAATAAATGTAGGACAAAATTTTTGGACTCAGGATTTTTTGGTAGTTCATATAATAGTAATAGTTATTTGCGTTGGTTGTGTAATACTTGTGGTACATTAAATAATGCAGGTAATAATACTTGTGCAGGATGTTTTAAGAAAAAGTAGTTTTTTTATAGCAAACAAATTTAGGCTGAGAATAAGAGTGCCATCTTTGCACTATCTATGAAACTCACATTATTACCAATAGAGACGTGAATCAATAATTGAAATGCTATTTGCTAACTTTTTAAGATGTAATTTATTACAACACAGATATAGGCTAAGACAATTCTTGACGTAGCCTTCTGTAGATCCGCTATTTAGCATCCTAACGAATTGGACCATACATATAGCCTTTTCTGAGAACATTATTAACCCTTCATCATGAAAAAATTCTTTATATTGATATGGAGAATATATTGGTGGATTTTCCCCATCATTGGGATTTCTACCTTGTCCGATGAGCTAAAAGAAGCCTATAGGGGCAATTACGATCAAGCATCTAGTATTTTCTCGCTTATGCAACTTATGAAGAGGAACAGTGGAGGCGCTATATTTGTTGACTGAGCACAATGATATCTACGTGCTCTATGCAGCACCTTCGTGTAATCCTTCTGCTTGGAGCAACAAATTGCAATGGATACAGAAGTGCTTTGGGAAAGAGAACTATAGTTGTTTATTGAGTGATTGATAATCAGCTTTTAAAAGAATTTCATTGGGCAGATTACTTGTAGATCAGTGCACTAAAAACAGAACAGAGGGCTCTCAAAGGTGGTTAATGCTCTTTAGTTCGGAAGCCTATACTGATTGGGAGCATGTGTTCAAAAGATTGATTCAGAGAGCAGTAGCCAGTGGTTAGTAGTCATACTGACCACTGGTGGCTCTACTTCTACTCTGGATAATTTAGGTTTTCTTCTGTGAGGTGATAGAGTACTTCTTCTAAATATTTTTTAGTTTCATACTTTGCCATAGGGAGGTTATTATTATAGTAATTTCCACATTCTATAGCGGAAGCACCAGGGATATCGCCTTCAAAATGTGCCATATATTCAAAAAGCTGAGTGATGAGTGGAGCAATGTCCTTAGAGGTATAATCGCCTGCAAGAATCAGGTAATTTCCTGTCATACAGCCCATAGGTCCCCAATAAATAATCTTATCTTTCCAATCACTATTGCGGAGCCACGTAGCAGCAAGGTGTTCTATGGTATGGATCTCTGCACTTCCCAATACAGGTTCACGATAGGGAGCTTTCATACGAATATCAAAGGAGGTAATCACTTCGGTACCTACTACATCTCTACGAGAAAGATAGATTCCTCTTTGTAATTTGAGGTGATCTACACAAAAACTAGCTATTCTTTCCATTGTTTGTTGATTTATTTTGAAATTAATGAATAAATTAGTCTATAAAAATAATTTTCCTATCCAAATGCCTCCAATAACAGATAAAAATCCTATTAAAATACTTAAAAATACGTATAGGAATAATAATAAATACTGTTCATTATGCCACAATTGAAAATTCTCAGCTGAAAAAGTAGAAAAAGTGGTGAACCCACCGCAAAATCCTGTGATAAACAAATACTTTATCAGCGAATTTTCTTTACTTAAGGTAATTCCTAATCCTATAAGGACACAACCTATGATGTTGATAGCAAATGTAGCCCACGGAAAGTTCTTTATTCCTATACATTGTCCAATTCCCAAGGAAATTAGGTATCGGAGGACACAACCTAAACCACCTCCTACAAAAACAACGAGTATTTTCTGAACAGACATCACAGGGATTATCCTAAAATCATTCCTGCAATAGTAGCAGACATCAGTGAAGCGAGGGTTCCTCCTAATACTGCCTTGAGCCCGAACTCGGAGAGGGTTTTACGTTGTCCAGGAGCAAGAGATCCAATTCCTCCTATCTGGATTCCAATAGAGGCAAAGTTGGCAAATCCGCAGAGCAAGTAAGTAGCCATAATTACGGACTTATTATACATTAGGTGTACAGGAGCGGTAGGGTCTTTTAGGGTTGCCAATTGTGTATATCCTACAAACTCAGAAGCTGCAAGTTTTAATCCTAAAAGCTGTCCTACAAGCATCATATCTTCCTTAGCAATACCTATAAGCCACATAATAGGAGAGAAGATAGAGCCTAGAATCATTTCCAAAGAAAGCTTGTCATAAGGGAGTACTGTACTCTCTGCAATGAGAGAATTTAGAAAGGTTTTTTCACCTACCCATCCAAGGAAATAATTGAGCATAGCAATCAGAGCTACAAATACTAAGAGCATAGCACCTACATTGGCAGCGAGCTTGAGCCCTTCGCTTGTTCCTGTACTGATAACATCTAGGAGGTTACTTCCATATTTTTCATTGGTAGTATTGTATTGTGTAGGAATGGCTTCCTCTTGTGGATATAATATCTTTGAGATAACCACAGCCCCGGGAGCCGCCATTACAGAAGCCGCAAGTAAGTGCTTGGCAAATTCTAACCGCATCATATCATCATTTCCTCCTAGGAAGTTAATATAGGCAGCCAGTACGCCTCCTGCAACGGTAGCCATTCCTCCCACCATCACAAGTAGGATTTCACTTTTGGTCATTTTCTCTATATAGGACTTGATCATTAAGGGAGCTTCGGTTTGCCCTAAGAAGATATTTCCAGTTACAGAAAGGCTCTCTGCTCCAGAAATTTTCAAAGACTTACTAAGCACCCAAGCTAGACCCCGTGTGAAAACCTGAATGATACCATAATAGAACAGAATAGAGGTTAGGGCGGAGAAAAAAATAATTGTAGGAAGTATTTGGAAAACAAAGATATACCCTATTCTATCAGTATCCATTAGGTCCCTAAAAAGAAAATAGCTTCCTGCTTTAGTAAAATCCAAGATAAGAAGAAAGAACTTTCCTGCAAACTCGAAGACTTCTCGTACCCATTCCACACGGAGTACACCAAAAGCCAAGAGTAGTTGAATTAATAGTCCTATCCCAACGGTCTTCCAAGCGATTGCTCTGCGGTTATGGCTGAAGAGAAAGGCTATTAGAATAAGCACACACATTCCTAATGCCCCTCTGGAGACACTCTCCAGACTCATACCTTGGTTAGGGATAAGAGCAGAGGTGGATTGGGAATATCCTGATAAACAGGTTAATAAAGCAATAAATGTATATATGGTTTTCATTTACAATGAATTATATTTTCTTTCTTCTGTCAAGTTCTTTTTGGATTTTGGCGGCAAACTCATAGTTTTCCTCCTCAATGGCTTTGCTCATTAAGGCTTTTAGTTCTCGGTCGAGATAGGTTCGGAGTTCGTTTTTAGGCTCATTTTCTTTGGTTTTCTTCTTTTGTGAAGAAGGTTGTGGAGCGGTACCATATTTTTCAAGTAATACAGCATCAATGAATAAGGGATATCTTCCACGGAGGGCTAGGGTAATGGCATCTCCTACTCGAATGGGAAATAATAAGGTATTATCATCTTTTTTAGAAACAAGCTGAGCATAGAAAATTCCTTCTCTAAAATGCGTAATCTGAGTTTGGATAATACGAGTTTCATTGATTTCTAGGATATTCCTTAGCACATCGTGTATCAAGGGTGGGTTGATAGAAGTAACCGTAACCGCTTGTTGGATAGCGAAAGCTTCTGATTGCCCTATAGAAATAGGAATTTGTCGCTCACCGTGGCTTTCCTTTAGGAGCAATACAAAGCTATCGGCAGTGACACTCCCTAATGATTTTACATATACCTGTATCCACTCCATAAATTTATAAGAAGATTTTTAGGATGCAAAAATAGAGAATTTTATTCATTCTCACAACTTTTTGTCCAGATGATTTTGCTAAAAAATTAATTAGGATTCTTGTTTTTCTGCGGAGGAATGCTTATCTTTGCAGAAAAAAGTTATGAATTACACATTTATTATTTTTGTTTTATTTGCTGTTTCTATCCTGTTTTCTTTGTTTTTTACAGTAAGGCAACAGACGGCAGTATCTATTGAACGTTTTGGTAAATTTCAGAGTATTCGTCACTCAGGATTACAACTCAAAATTCCTGTGATAGATAAAATAGCTGCTCGTATTAGCCTTAAAATTCAGCAGTTAGATGTGGTAGTGGAGACCAAAACCTTAGATGATGTTTTTGTCAAAATTAAGGTCTCTGTACAGTTTGTTGTTATCAAGGACAAGGTATATGATGCTATCTATAAGCTGGAATATCCACACGACCAGATTACAAGTTATGTTTTCGATGTGGTACGAGCTGAAGTGCCTAAGATGAAGTTAGATGATGTTTTTGTCAAAAAAGATGATATTGCCATTGCTGTTAAGCGAGAAGTACAGGAATCAATGGAGACTTATGGCTATGATATTATTAAGACACTGGTTACAGATATAGATCCTGATGCACAGGTAAAGGCTGCAATGAACCGTATCAATGCGGCAGAGCGTGAGAAAGTTGCTGCTCAGTATGAAGGAGATGCACAACGTATTCTTATTGTTGAGAAAGCCAAAGCAGAAGCTGAAAGCAAGCGACTACAAGGGCAAGGAATTGCAGATCAGCGAAGAGAAATCGCTCGTGGGCTCGTAGAAAGTGTAGATGTACTCAATAAGGTAGGCATCAGCTCTCAGGAGGCATCAGCTCTTATTGTAGTTACTCAGCACTATGATACGCTTCAATCTGTAGGACAAGATACTAAGAGTAACCTTATCCTTCTGCCTAACTCCCCACAGGTAGGAACTGATATGCTCAATAATATGATAGCTTCTTTTGCGGCTTCCAACCAGATAGGAGAGATGATTCGTCAGGAAAAGAAAGATTAACCATCCCTTAAAAAACTATAGAAAAGAGGCTTATCGATAAGAAATTGCCTCTTTTTTCTTAGAAAGACTCATAATGAACCTTTATTTCTTTAGGCGCAAAAGATTGTAATATTTCCACATTCTTATTTGTTAGCCATAGGTGTTCAGGAATTGTTCTATCAGTAGTAGATAGGTTGTTTTGCTTGAGAATACGTTCTGTTTGTTTGGCTACAGCATCAGCGGAATCTATAATACGGATATGCTGAGGCAGAATCTCAGAAATAATAGGAGTAAGGTAGGGATAATGTGTGCAACCCAATACTAGGTAATCCATTCCTTGGGCTACCATTGGTTGGAGATATTTCTCTAGGAGCTGATACATCTCAGGGGTTTCTATTTTCCCCTCTTCGATTAAAGGCACTAGCCCCAATCCTTCTTGAGTAATTAAGGTGATATCCTTTTCTAGAAATTGTTCTTTTGTTTTGGCAAAGAAGTCACTACGTAGAGTTCTCTGAGTGGCGAGAACACCAACTACTTTGGTTTGTGTGTAAAGCCCTGCGGGCTTTATAGCTGGTTCTATACCTATGAAGGGAACTTTGTATTTATTACGTAGGTGTCCAATGGCATTAGTAGTGGCGGTGTTACAAGCTACAATAATGAGCTTACTATTGTGGTTGAGTAAGTATTCTGTATTTTTCTCACAGAGGGCAATAATCTCTTCTGTGGTCTTCTCTCCATAGGGAGCATTTAAGCTATCTGCTAGGAAAAGAGTAGATTCATAAGGGAGTAGTCGCACCAAAGCACGCCAGATAGTAGTTCCTCCGACACCGGAATCAAATAAGCCAATAGGATGGTTCATAGCTGACAAATTTTAGGAGCAAAGGTACGATATTTTTTGTAAAGGAAAGCTATCACAAGGATAGCTCTCCCTATAAAAATATAGCAACATTTAATTCCCAACTTCACTAATGAACTTAATACGATAGAGTCGCAATTCATCATCTTCATAATCTCCTCCGAATTCCTTGGATGCGATAGCTATTTTATCCGTTTCAGCTTCTAAGAAATAGTCGTGGAGTTCCTCTTGTTGCTCTTCATCAAGGATTTCATCTATCCAATAGTTGATATTGAGCTTAGTACCACTATAAACGATTTGTTCCATTTCCTTGAGGAGCTCATCCATAGAGAGTCCTTTTGCTTTGGCAATATCAGGCAAAGGGAGTTTTTTGTCAATATTTTGTATGATAAAAAGCTTTATAGCGGAATTAGCTCCCGTAGTCTTTACAATAAGGTCTTCAGGGCGGAAGATGTCATTCTCCTCCACATATCTACTGATGAGTTCAACAAATTCTTTTCCATATTTCTTAGCTTTTCCTTCTCCTACTCCGAATACATTGGTCAGCTCAGTAATATTAATAGGATATTTCATAGACATATCCTCTAGCGAAGCATCCTGAAAGACCACAAAGGGAGGGACTCCAAACTGCTTAGCTACTTTTTTTCTGAGGTCACGTAGGAGATTTAGTAAAGTCTCATCAAGGATAGAGACATTTTGCTTAGCAGGTTCCTCAATGGCTTCTTCCTCGAAGTTATGGTCTTCGGTCATCATAAAGGAATGAGGATTTTTGAGGAAGTCCAGTCCTTTATCGGTGAGGAACATAATACCATAGGTTTCAATATCCTTACGGATATAACCATTGACCATCACTTGCCGAATTAGAGCCATCCAATACCTGCTATCAAAGTCCTTACCCGCTCCGAAGAAGTCTTGTTCGTCGAATCGGTTGGATTTTATCATAGAGGAATATTTTCCTGTAAGGACATTTACAAGGTCTTTAGCTTTAAGTTTTTGTCGTGTTTTTTCAATGATTTCCAGTAGGAGTTTTACTTCCTCTTGGGCTTCTTTCTTAGCTTTAGGGTAGCGCATATTATCATCCATATTTGCTCCTTCGCCATTGATTTCGTCAAACTCTTCTCCGAAGTAGTGTAAGATAAATTTTCTTCTAGAGCTAGAAGTTTCGGCATAAGCGACCATATCCTGCAAGAGAGCTTGTCCTATTTCCTGTTCGGCTATGGGCTTTCCGACCATAAATTTTTCTAATTTTTCTATATCTTTATAACAGTAGAAAGCAAGGCAATATCCTTCCCCTCCATCACGCCCAGCGCGTCCTGTCTCTTGGTAATAACTTTCGATACTTTTAGGAATATCATAGTGGATAACAAAGCGAACATCGGGCTTATCAATTCCCATTCCAAAAGCGATGGTAGCAACCACAACCTCTACTTCTTCCATTAGGAACATATCCTGATGCTTAGCTCGTGTTTTGGCGTCTAACCCTGCGTGATAAGGGATTGCTGTAATTCCATTCACCTGTAGGGTCTGGGCGAGCTCCTCCACACTTTTACGGCTTAAGCAATAGATAATTCCTGATTTTCGTTCATATTGCTTAATGAACCGGATGATATCACTATTGATATTTTTGGTTTTGGGGCGTACTTCATAATATAGGTTTGGACGGTTAAAGGACGATTTGAACACATTTGCTTGAGCTATCCCCAAGTTTTTGAGGATATCCTCTTGTACTTTGGTAGTTGCTGTTGCTGTAAGGGCTATGATAGGGATATCCTCGCCTAAGCGGTCAATAATAGTCTTGATATTTCGGTATTCAGGACGGAAGTCGTGTCCCCATTCGGATATACAGTGTGCTTCATCTACCGCAACGAAAGATATTTTGATGGTTTTGAAAAAAGCTATATACTCGTCTTTGGTGAGAGACTCAGGAGCCACATAAAGGAGCTTGGTATCTCCAGAGCGAATATCTTCCATCACGGTGCGGATTTCTCCTTTGGTAAGAGAGGAGTTCAGTACGTGAGCAATTTTGTCGGTTCCAGATATACCACGGATCACATCTACCTGATTTTTCATAAGAGCGATAAGAGGTGAAATAACGATGGCTGTTCCCTCCTTCAGAAGAGCGGGAAGCTGGTAGCAAAGGGATTTTCCGCCACCGGTAGGCATAATCACGAAGGTATCGTGGTTATCCATAATGCTACTGATGATTTGTTCTTGCTTTCCTTTGAAAGCATTGAAGCCAAAAATACTCTTTAACGCCTTTTGTAATTCAACATTTGTTACACTCATAATGAT
>CAJPPS010000031.1 GCA_905372595.1 uncultured Capnocytophaga sp.
GAAAACATATTAATCGGATAAACGTATGAAGAAGAATTTTTTAGTGATTGGATTAGGAGAATTTGGCAAATCTGTTGCCAAAACACTTTATAAAAACAAAGCTACAGTTCTTGCCATTGATTCACGAGAGGAACTCATCAAGCAAGCCTTAGATGAAGGCATCATAGATGAAGCCGTTATATTAGACGCTACCGATGAGCTTGCCCTAAAGGATGTTGTCCGTGATGATTTTGAAACTGCTTTTGTAAGTGTAGGAGATAACATACAAGCAAGTATTCTTATCACAATGCACCTAAAGGAACTCGGAGTGAATAAAATCATCTGTAAAGCGGTCAACCATACTCAAGGAAAAGTCCTAGAGAAAATTGGGGCAACACAGGTAGTTTTCCCTGAAGAGTCAATGGGGGAAAAAATTGCCCATTCTGTGCTCTATCCTACTATTATTGAATACTTTAACTTCTCAGGAGATTATTTTATCTATGAAGTAAAAATCCCCAAGAGTTATGTAGGAAAGTCTCTTATGGAGCTGAACCTAAGGCACCGTTACGAAATCAATATCCTTGCTGTAAAACACTCCGACGGAAAAATGAATGTAACCCCTGATCCTAACATAAAACTAGCCAAGGACGACCTCTTAATCGTTCTTACAAAAGCTAACGCCATTGGAAAATTGGGCTAATAAAACTTTTTTCAATTAAAAATCTACTATAAAAGGATTTCCTTTTATAGTAGATTTAATAAGAAAATTTGTGTCTAAAAATTCTTACTGAATAGCTTTGTGGTATTTCTCTGCCACTACATCCCAGTTAATCACACTAAAGAAGGCATCAATATACTTAGGACGTTGATTCTGATATTTAAGATAATAGGCGTGTTCCCATACATCCAGTGCTAGGATAGGAGTTCCTTGTATATCCATTCCTGGCATCAAGGGATTATCTTGATTGGAAGTATCTCCTATATGAAGCTTTCCATCCTTACCTACCACAAGCCAAGCCCATCCTGAACCAAATTGCTTAGCGGCAGCATCTGCGAATTGCTTCTTGAAGTTCTCAAAAGAGCCAAAATCTGCATTGATTTTTGAGAGAAGAGCTCCCTTAGGAGAAGTTTGCTTAGGAGTCATCACTTCCCAAAATAATGTATGGTTATAATATCCTCCAGCATTATTGCGTACTGCCTTATTATTCAAGTCCAATCCTGTGAGAATTTGTTCGATAGTCTGATTCTCCAAAGATGTTCCTGCAATAGCCTTATTAAGGTTATTAGTATAACCTAAGTAGTGCTTTGAATAGTGAATACTCATCGTACGCCCATCTATATAGGGCTCTAGATCACTATATCCGTAAGGAAGACCTGAAAGCTGGAACTTACCTTGTGCTTTTACTTCGTTAGGATTTCCCCAATTTTCTTTTTGCATAGCCTCTGTAACTGTCTTCGAAGTTACTTGAGTCTGTGCTGTCTTAGGGCAATGGCAAGAGGCTACTGCAATGAGTATTCCTGGTAAAATGAATCTTTTCATTGGTTCTTATATTTAAAAAAGTTAAGTACTAAGTAAAGTGATTTTGCGGAAGGTTAGAAGTGGGCACAAAGGTATAACAAAATATCTTATTTACCTACCAATTTTATTATTTTTTAGCTAACAATATCCTTTAGAACAAGTTGTAAAGAAACATTTCCTTTCCAGTGATTTTCATCTAGCTGATAGGCTATTGTAAAAGGCTTTCCTTGCTGGATAAGTTCCTTTTTATGAGAGAGCCCAAATCCTACAGCTGCAAAACTAAGCTTTCCCGTGGCATCTGTAACCTGAAGTCTCAAGTGTTCTTTTTGCTTGCCTATAGGAGTTATTTCTTTTGCAAAAACCTTTTTAGCAAAGAATATAGGAGTCATATTCTGAGGACCAAAAGGAGAAAAACACTTCAGCATATTATAGAATGCTCCTGTTATTTTCTCTAAAGGCATTTCCATTGCAAGAGTAATAGTAGGGGTGGCTAATTCTGCTGGGAGGGTTCTACTAACAACTTCTTGGAATTTTTGCTTAAATAGCTGATAATTCTCAGGAAGTAATGTAAGACCAGCCGCATATTTATGCCCTCCAAACTGGAGTAAATATTCCTTACATTCCACCAATGCTTCATAGAGATTATAGCCACTCACAGAACGAGCTGAAGCCGCGAGCACCTCTCCACTACGAGTAAAGACAAGTGTTGGGCGGTAGTAAGTTTCTATCAGGCGAGAAGCCACAATACCAATTACTCCCTTATGCCAATGAGGCGAAAAGACAATAGTTGCAGGAGAATCCTCTTCGTGATGTTGTTCAATCAAGGAAAGAGCTTCGTGTGTAATCTCCTCATCAGCACTTTTCCGTTGACTATTAAGTGTCTCTAGAGTAGAGGCTTTCTCTGGAGCTTCTCCCGATAAGAAATCTACCGCTTCCTGTGCGTGTTGCATTCTCCCAGCTGCATTAATGCGAGGAGCCGCAACAAATACCAAATCCCGAACCTGTATGGGCGTTTTTGCCGAAGCCAATAGTGCTTGCATCACTGGAGAGGGCTCTTGATTAAGTGCTTGTAATCCCAGAGATACTAACAAACGATTTTCTCCTGTTAAAGGAACAATATCTGCACAAGTAGCCAAAGCCACTAATTCCAAATATTTACTAGGTAATTCCTCTGGAAGCTGTAAACGTTTTTGTATTGCTTGAATGAGCTTAAAGCCAATACCACAACCACAAAGTTCTTTATAGGGATAAGAGCAGTCTTCTCGCTTAGGATTCAGTACAGCAATTGCCTGAGGCAGTGTATCACTGGGCGTATGATGATCTGTGATAATCATCTCTATCCCTTTCTCTCTAGCATAGATTACCTTCTCGTGAGCCTTAATTCCACAATCCAGAGTTATCATAAGAGAGACTCCATTATCTTCAGCGTAGTCAATTCCTAGAAAAGAAACTCCATATCCTTCCCTATATCTATCAGGAACATAAGTACTTACATTAGGATACAACTGAGAAAGGAACTGATATAGCAATGAGACTGAGCAAGTTCCATCCACATCATAATCTCCATAGATAAGAATATTCTCTTTTCTGTCAATCGCCAAAAGAATACGCTCTACCGCCTTATCCATATCCTTCATCAGGAAAGGATCGTGAAAGTGTCCCCAAGAAGGGGCAAAAAACGTTTGTGCTTGCTCTCTTGTTTCTATTCCTTTCTGCAATAGAAGGCAGGCAATAGCTTTTTGCCAATATTTTGTATCTGAAAATAATGCCTCTGAAAAGTTTTTTATTTGTATTCTATCAGGGATTGGGACGTACTTCCACTGTAGATTATTCGGCATTATAAGGATGTGCTTCTCCGTTAAAGAATAACTGAATATGAACAGTTGCGAACTGCCTAAACATTGCAATCACCCCACAATACTTCTCAACAGATAGGCTCACCACGTGTGTAATCTGTGGAATATCCAGCTCTTCACCTTCAAAAAGATAAATTACAGTCACCTCCTCATAGGTTCGAGGGTGATTTTTAGCAAGCTTTCCTTTTACCTCAATGGTAAAGTTATCCAGCTCTATATGTTTTTTCTTTAGTAAAGCAAGTACATCCAAGCCTGTACATCCTGCTAGGGAGGAGAGCATTAAGGCTTTAGGATGCATTCCATTATTTTCTCCCCCATTTTCGGGAGTAGTATCAATGAAAAAGGAATTTCCACTGGGATTTGTGGAGGAGAACTGCATATCTCCTTCCCAATAGGCGGTTATTTGATGCATTTTTTATGATGAAATTAAATAAATTATTTCTTCTTAGGACTACAGCCTGCCATAGTGGTAATCTTGATGGCTTCAGTAGGAGCAAGGAACTGATTACGAGTAACCACTTCTGCCACTGTATTACGTGCAAATTCCTCAAAAGCTTTTGCCAGAGGTGTTTGTTCTTGTAATGCTGCAGGACGCCCTACATCTCCAGATTCTCTAAGGCTTTGTACCAAAGGAATCTCTCCTAAGAGGGGCACTTCCATTTTCTGAGCAAGATATTTTACACCTTCTTTCCCAAAGATGTAATATTTATTCTCTGGTAATTCAGCAGGTGTAAAGTAAGCCATATTCTCTACTAATCCTAGCACAGGAACATTAATAGTTTCCTGCCTGAACATCGCAATTCCTTTGCGAGCATCGGCAAGAGCCACATTCTGAGGAGTACTTACCACTACTGCTCCTGTGATAGGAAGCGCTTGCATAATACTCAAGTGAATATCTCCTGTTCCTGGAGGAAGGTCAATGAGTAAGAAGTCCAGTTCTCCCCAATCAGCATCGAAAATCATCTGGTTGAGGGCTTTGCTTGCCATAGGTCCTCTCCAGATAACAGCTTGGTCGGGATGTGTGAAAAATCCTATAGAAAGTATCTTCACTCCATAATTCTCCACAGGCTTCATCTTAGAACGTCCTTCTATCTCTACAGAGGCTGGGCGTTGTTCCTGTACATCGAACATCATCGGGATAGAAGGTCCATATATATCAGCATCTAACAATCCTACTCTAAAGCCCATTTTTCGTAAAGCAATAGCCAGATTTGCTGTGATAGTGGATTTCCCTACTCCACCCTTTCCTGAGGCTACTGCAATAATATTTTTAATTCCCTCAATGGGTTTTCCCTTTATCTCTGGTTTTTCACTAGCAGGAGTATCCACTGCAACATTTACCTTTACTTTGGCTTTCTCGTGTACTTCTGCGTGAATGGCTCGCATAATCTCTACCTCTATTTTCTTTTTGGCTTGGAATGAAGGGTTGGATATGGTTACATCTACCACTACCTCATCTCCGAAGATGACAATATTCTTCACCACTCCTGCATCAATGAGGTTGCCCCCTTCCCCTGGAGAGGTAATCTTACGCAAAGCATCTATCACTTGTGATTTTTGTAAAGTCATAACACTACTAATTTTTGGCAAAGATACAAACTATTTATGAATTGTTAAAGAATTATTGATAATTCTTGAAATTTTTGTTATTAAAAAAACACTTAAGTAACTGAGAAAAATTTTTGTCTCTTAAAGCACAAAAGTTCCTCGAAACCCTTATTTCTAAAGGCTCAAAGAAACTTTTTCTAACACTTAATACTTATGGAAAACTCCATTATGAGTTCCTCTCTTCTAATTTCTTCTGTTCCTCTACTTTTTCAAGTTTTTCAAGCCTTTCAGGCTGTTCTTTCTCGTCCTTCATTGCGTCCTTGAACTCACGGATTCCACCGCCTAATCCACGCATTAGCTCTGGGATTTTCTTCCCTCCAAAGAATAGGAGCGCTATAGCTACAATGATTGCTAATTGGTATCCTCCTATCATTCCCAAAATAATATGATTTGCTAACATAACTTTTTTTGAGCGCAAAGATACGAGTTTTTTTCATACAATGAATGAAAAATAGTATTTTTGCCGTATCTTTGCACAAATTTATTTCTTTTATTATGAAACAGGCTACCAGATACATTTTCAAGGCTATTGGAATAGAGCTTTTTCTAACAATACTTACCTTGGAGATATTCAGTTATTTGATATTTCAGGATATCCAATTCTTCCCTCCTACTCACGTTGTAGCAGGGATTATAGCTCTTGTCCCTTCACTAGTCTCAGGCTATCTGTTAGGCGAAAAGGTAGCATATGCTTGGCTTCCTAAGATTAACCGATTTTTCTTAGGAATTGTATTCATTTTTACATTTTTAGTAATCAGTGTCTGTGTAGGAAGCTTTGCCCTTGAACTAATGCATAGAAAAGAATGGCTCTCCTTAGAGGAACTTTTGGAGGCTCTCCTTATTTTCTTTCTTTTTGGAGGCATACAGACCTTAGGTGTAGGCATCTGGCTAGGTATAAAGCTCAGCCGTATCAGGAAAAATTAGATTTATTCATCTTAAAATATGATGTTATGGGATTAAAAAAGAAAAACCGAGGCATTCGTAAGTGGCTTTTCAAATATAGAGTTGTGATTATGAATGAAGATACTCTTGCCGATGTAGCTACCTTTCGCTTAAATCGGCTGAATGTCTTTGTATATAGTAGCCTATTTGCTATTCTGCTTATTACCTTAACCTCTCTGGTGATTATCTATTCTCCTCTGAGGCAATACATCCTTGGGTTCTCGGAAGCAGATTTGAAAAAACGTATTGTTGATCTTACCTTCCAGACGGATTCCCTTCAACAACGCATCAGTACCAATGAGGCTTATTTTTCTTCTTTACAAAAAGTACTTACAGGAGATATTCATCCTGATAAAATCAACAAAGATTCTATCCTGAATGCAGTACAACAGATTCCTACAGAGGTAGACTTGCAAGCCAGCGAAGAAGAAATGAAGCTCCGCTCAGAGGTTGCCGAAGAAGAACGTTATAATGTGTTTGATGAGGCTACTTCTAACTCCAATAATAAAACTTTCTTCCCGCCTGCCAAAGGAACTCTTTCTACTAAGTTCAAGGCAAATGAAAGGCACTTTGGCATTGATATAGCAGCTAAGGAAGGTGATCCTGTGAAGGCGGTTAGTAATGGAACGGTTGTCTTCTCTGAATGGTCTGCACAGACGGGCTTTGTCATTATCATAGAACATCCCAATAACTTTATTTCTGTATATAAGCACAATGCAAAACTTACCAAAAAACAAGGCGATGTGGTAAGTTCTGGTGAGGTTATTGCTACTATAGGAAATACGGGTGAACTTTCCTCTGGAGCACATCTTCATTTTGAACTTTGGCACGAAGGATATCCTGTGGATCCGCTTCATTATATGAACTTTTAACCTTAGAAATTATTCAAAATGTCTCTAAAATCCTTTCTTGCCTCCCTGTGGGCAAGTCATATACGAAAAAAAATAGACCAATGGGCACAGAATCCCATAACTACTCAGGAAAAAGTCTTCAAAACCCTTATTCAGCAAGCTAAGAATACCGCCTTTGGGAAGGATCATCGCTTTGCTGAAATCCATTCCTATGAGGATTTTGTAAAAAATGTTCCTATTAGGGATTATGAAGCACTTTCTCCATATATAGAAAGGGTCAAAAATGCCGAAGAGAATGTTCTCTGGAGAGGAAAACCTCTCTATTTTGCAAAAACCTCAGGGACCACCTCAGGGGCAAAATACATCCCACTAACCAAGGAATCAATGCCCTACCATATCCAAGCGGCAAGGGATGCTATTCTCTGTTACATTGCCCAGACGGGAAAAGCCGATTTTGTTTCAGGAAAAATGATTTTCCTACAAGGAAGTCCTATTCTAGAGAAAAAGAATGGTATCCTTCTAGGGCGTCTTTCGGGAATTTCTGCTCATTATGTTCCCAAATACCTACAGTCCAACCGTATGCCTTCGTGGGAAACTAACTGTATAGAGGACTGGGAGACCAAAGTAGATGCTATCGTACAAGAAACGATCCAAGAGAATATGACCGTTATCAGCGGAATTCCTCCTTGGGTACAGATGTATTTCGAGCGATTACAAGCCAAATCACATAAAACCATTGGTGAATTATTTCCTAATTTCCAACTTTTCATCTATGGAGGTGTAAATTATGAACCTTACCGACAGAAATTTGAGCACTTGATTGGCAGAAAGGTAGATGCCATTGAGCTATATCCTGCCAGCGAAGGCTTTTTTGCTTATCAAGATTCCCAAACTGAAAAGGGAATGCTCCTATTGCTGAATGCTTGTATCTTCTATGAGTTTGTAGAGGCAGATACTTTCTTCAGTGAGCAACCTAAGCGTATTTCCCTCAAAGATGTAGAATTAGGCGTAAATTATGTTCTGATTGTCTCCACCAATGCTGGATTATGGGCTTATAATATGGGTGATACCGTAATGTTTACCTCACTGAACCCTTACCGAATCATTGTAACAGGGCGTATCAAACACTTTATTTCTGCCTTTGGCGAACACGTCATCGCTAAGGAAGTAGAACAAGCAATCGCGGAGGCTCTTACAGAAGCAGGAGGAGAGGTAACCGAATTTACAGTAGCTCCACAGGTGAATCCTTCTGAGGGAGAACTTCCCTATCACGAGTGGTTTATAGAATTTGAGTCCTTACCCAAGGAACTCTCCTTCTTTGCCTCAGCCCTTGATAAGGCTCTTCAGAAGCAGAATAGCTATTACAAAGACCTTATAGAAGGAAAAGTTCTTCAGCCTCTTAAGATTACTTGTGTACCAAAAGATGGATTCTCTGATTATATGAAGACACAAGGCAAATTAGGAGGACAAAACAAGGCTCAACACCTTGCCAATGACCGTAATATTGTGGATAAACTTCCAAAAATATAACATCAAAAACTAAGATAAAGCGATTATGAACTTCTTTTCTACCAATTTTACCCTAGGAATTCTAGGAGGAGGACAGCTTGGGAAAATGCTCCTACAAGAAACCCTCAAATATGATATTTGTACCGCCGTACTTGACCCCAGTGCAGAGGCTCCTGCTCGCTTCGCCTGTCATTCCTTTGAGCAAGGAGACCTATTAGACTATAATACAGTCTATCAATTTGGTAAAAAAGCTGACCTGCTCACCTTTGAAATAGAAAATATAAATGTAGATGCCTTAGAACAGCTTGAACGTGAAGGAGTGAGAATATACCCTACCCCAAAAAGCCTCCGTATGATTCAGGATAAGGGTTTACAGAAGGAATTCTATAAGGAACGACAGATTCCTACCGCTCCTTTTGAACACTTTTCTTCTACCGAACTGTTACAGAAGGCTGTTACAGAAGGAAGATGGTCTTTCCCTTTTGTCTGGAAGAGTACTCGTTTTGGCTATGATGGTAATGGCGTAAAAATTGTCCGTAATGCCCAAGATATAGCTTCTCTCCCTCAAGGACCTTGTATTGCAGAGGTATGTGCTGATATAGACAAAGAACTTGCTGTCATCGTAGCTCGTAGTCCTAAAGGAGAGACTACTACTTATCCAGTTGTAGAAATGGAATTCCATCCTGAAGCCAACCAAGTAGAATATGTGTTATGTCCAGCTCGTATTAGTGAAGATATAAGCCAGCAGGCACAAGCTCTAGCGTTAGAAGTAGCCGAAGCTTTCGAAAGTATTGGGCTCTTAGCTGTAGAACTATTCCTTACTCAATCAGGAGAAGTATGGGTAAATGAAGTAGCTCCTCGCCCTCATAACTCAGGACATTACTCCATTGAGGCAAGTTATACCAATCAGTTTGAGCAACATCTTAGAGCCATTCTGAACTTACCCTTAGGAAATAGTGAAAGTAAGGTCGCCGGAGTTATGGTAAATCTGGTAGGAGAAGAAGGCTATGCAGGCGATGTATTATATGAAAATATAGAACAAGTAATGGCTCTCCCTGGCGTTACACCCCATATCTATGGAAAACGACAAACCCGTCCTTTCCGTAAGATGGGGCATATTACAGTAGTGAATCCTCATATAGAAGAGGCTCGAGCTATTGCTCAAAAAGTAAAAGAAACCATACGAGTTATCTCAAAATAGGCAAAGAAGCTTTATAACAAGGTAAATTTATATTTTTTCCTTTCTGTTAATGATTTCTTCTAAAAGATATTTCAAAAAGAAATATAAAGCATCTAAAAGCCCTAAATAGACAATTTAAAGTATTTGAGGTAATATTCTAGATTCGTAGATATGAGAAATAACTATAGTACTTATTTTGAAAAATAAGTACTATAGCTTTCATTTTCTTGCATTTTTAAAGATAATACTACAAAAACGGGATACAATAATTATAAAAACACTGAAAATAAATGCAGAAGTAGCTACAGTCATAATCTCAGCAACCATATCCCACTGACTCAAATATCTTGACCAAAAGCTCAAGGAGAATAGGGTAATCGCAACCACATAATAAGCAATCTCTGCGCCCTTTGACTGTGTAATTCCCTCCTCATACCCCATTGCAGGAAACATCAGTATTATATCCAATAGAAAAATAAAAAAGAAAGCAAGTATAAAGT
>CAJPPS010000032.1 GCA_905372595.1 uncultured Capnocytophaga sp.
ATTTAAAATCAATCACTTATAAGAGATATTGGCTAGACTCAATTTCTACTATTCTCATTCCTACCGATTGGGAAGTGACTAATAATGACCGTTTTTTGGCTAGGTCAGCAGATGATAAGGCAAATCTTACAGTGATGAGTTCAGAAGAACCCCTTAAAGGTGAAATCACCAAGCGGTTCTTTGAGAATCTCAAGGGAGATTTCTTCAAAGAGTATGAAAGAGAAGGTTTTACAGCACTTGATGAAACGGTTGCTAATGAGCGATATATCAGTAAAACTTTCCAGACTTATGATGAAGTAGAGTATCATTTCACTTGTGCTAAGAAACTAGAGGATAAGGCAATCATCTCTGAGATTATTCTTCGTCATAAAGATGTATATAGCCTTGAGGTAAGGGAGCTAGTGGATAAAATAGGAATGAGCATACAATATGTGGCTGATTTCACCCGCCTTTTCGCTGAGAGGTTGATTACTAAGAACCCTAATGTGCAGGTAAGAAGCACCAAAGGGCTCGAAATAGAATGGATGCTTAAGAGCGAACCAGGGCAGCTTATTACCAGCTTTCTGGATAATGCTTATGCAGAATATATGCATAGGAGTGATTTTTATCTCAGTGAAATTATTGAGAAATATGCTACTTCTATCCTAGAGACTATACCTAAGGAAAAACCTAAAGCACAACCTAAGCCACAAACGCCTCCTGCACCGGAGAAACCGAAGGAAGCTCCGAAAGTAGTTGTTCCAGAACCTCCTAAGGAAGCTCCAAAGGCAAAAGAAGAGCCTGTAATCGTAGCGGCTCCTCCAAAAGAAGAGCCTAAGCCAGAGGCACCAAAAGAAGCTAAAAAAGAACCAGTTGCACCTGCTAAAGAAGAAAAGGTAACTGCTCCTAAGGAAGAGCCTAAAGTAGAAACTCCAGCTCCTAAGGAAGAGCACAAAGAACCTGTATTCCCAGATGTAAAAGAATTTGTTCCGGAGCCTCCTAAAGAAGCACCAAAAGCAAAAGAACCACCTGTTGCTCCTCAAGAAACGCCTGTTAAGGAACAACCTGCTCAAAAAACACAGCCAGTTTCTGAGAAAGAAGCTCCTAAGGTAGAGCCTGTAACTCATTCTGATGATCAGCAGGTAACTTCAGGAGGACTTGTCATTAGGAAAGAAGAGATATTCCCTCTTGTGCGTAAGGCTACTTTTATAGAAGAGCTCAAAGAGGAAATACCTGACTTGCTCTATGAAAATATTAATAGTGAATTAGGAGTTATCTATCTGGTTCGCAATGAAGGAATCAGCCTTACACAAGGTGATTTAAAAGGCTTGATGCTGGATAGGCTGGCACTCAAATCATTGGCTGTACAAAATCTTATTGATCAGATAGAAGTAGGAGTGGATGAAGAAGGAAGCCGATATACAATTGTTGCAGATGGACGCTTTGAGGCTAGCTTCTTAGTGGTATCCGAACTGTGGTCAAAAGATAATATTCCTGTAGAAGGAACCATTATTATAGGCGTTCCTTCTAATAATGTGTTACTTATCACAGGAAGTGCAAATCCTAATGATATGAATTGGATTCGCCATAGAGTAGCACAGGCTTATGTAGAAAGTAAGATTCCTATTTCTGATAAGCTATTTGAGATAAAAGGAAACGCACTTATTCCTATGGAGATGTAATTTCTATGAGAAAGTTCTTTTACCTGATAGCTCTCTGTATTCCGTTAATTATCTCTGCACAAGAGGATGATGGGAATATTCTTTTGCCTAAAAGTCGTAAGAATACAAATCCTTTTGAGAACTGGACTTTAGGAGGAAATGTAGGCTTCTCCGTAGGAGGAAGTCTCTGGGGAATCTCTGTAGCTCCTCGTTTGGGGTATAAGCTCACAGAATCTCTAGAGCTTGCTTTTAAGGTTAATTATAATTATCAAGGAGGGAAAAATGTACAATATCAGTTCTTAGGCTTAGGTCCCTCTTTGAACTATTATTTTCTTAGGAGTGCCTACGGACAGGTTTCCTATCAGCACTATTTTATTTCTCAGAAATTCAGTGGAAATAGCCGTTCCTATCCCTTAGAGGAATCTGCTCTTTACTTGGGAGCTGGATATCTACAACCTTTGGGAGGGAATACCTATGCTCAATTAGGATTTACCTATAATGTGTTATATAAAAAGGACAAAAGTATCTTCTCTTCAGGTTTTGCTCCCTCTGTAGGGATTATAATAGGTCTCTAGAATGAAGAGCAACAAATTAGGATAAGCAATACCCGATGGATTGGATATATGATATATTTGAATTTTCCAAGAAGCACCCACTGGATTTTACCCAGATGAGTTTTTGGGTATTTTTTGTCATTGTATATGCTATTTTCGCACTTATCTACAAGCGAATATTTGCAAGAAATCTTTTCTTGTTTCTAGTAAGTTGCTTCTTTTACTATAAAACTAGTGGGCTTTTTGTACTTCTATTGATCTTCAGTACTATTACAGATTTCTATTTTGGAAGGCAGATAGATAGAAGCTCTCATCCACAATGGCGTAAGGGATATGTCATAGCTAGTGTATTTTTGAACTTGCTAGTGCTTAGCTATTTCAAATATGCCTATTTCTTTACAGACGCCTATAATATACTATTCCATACGGAACATAAGGTATTTAATTACTTAGCTTATTGGGGAAATGGTTTCCGCTCACAGGGGGCTTTTTCAGTAGATGAAATTATTCTTCCTGTAGGAATTTCTTTCTATACTTTTCAAACAATTAGTTATACAGTAGATATTTACAGAGGAAAGCTCAAATCACTTGCATCCATCTTGGATTTTGGGTTATATGTAACATTCTTTCCGCAATTGGTGGCGGGACCTATCGTAAGAGCAGAAGAGTTTGTTCCTCAAATACTAAAGCCTACGAAAATAGGTCTTGCCGATTTTAATAAGGCTACATTTTTTATTTTCAAGGGATTGATAAAAAAGATGCTCTTTGCCAATTATATAGCAGTTCAGTTTCTGGATGCTGTTTTTGATATGCCTACTATGTATTCTGGATTCACCAATCTAATGGCGTTGGTAGGATATTCTTTGCAGGTATATGGGGACTTCGCTGGTTATACAGATATTGCTATAGGGCTAGCTCTTCTTTTAGGATTTGAGCTTCCAAAGAACTTTAATGCTCCCTATAAGGCAACCAGTACAGGAGATTTCTGGAAGCGATGGCATATTTCTCTCTCCACTTGGCTAAAGGACTATCTGTATATTCCTTTGGGGGGAAATCGAACAGGTTCGTGGGGCTCAGTGATTATCTCTTTACTTTTTATCATAGTAGCACTTATTGCGATAGGGAATCCTTATTTCTCCCTTTTCGCAGGAATACTCTTGGTAGGGGGAACACTTCTAGCTCTAAAAAATGAGCGATTTCAGCAATATATTACTACCAATATAAACCTAATGCTCACAATGCTTCTGGGAGGGTTATGGCATGGTGCCTCTTGGAAATATATCCTTTGGGGAGGGATTAATGGCTTGGGAATTGTCTTCTATAAGCTTTGGAGAAAGGTAAGTCCTTACGAGCATTCTACACATTGGTTAGCTCATTTTTGGAAAGTATTCTCTACATTTATATTTATTGTTTTCGTACGCTTGTACTTTAGAGGAGCGGATATGGAACGTATAAATCAGTGGTATGAGCAAGTATGGAATCATTTTGACTTAACAGGGAGTGGAGAAGTAATATGGTACTTTAAGGAAGCCTTTGTAGTGATGTTTGTAGGCTATTTGGTACATTGGTTACCAGAATCTCTTAAGCTTAGGATAGAGAATGCTTATTACAAAAGCCCTCTATGGGTCAAAATTCTTATAATGGTAGGAGTAACAGTTATCTGCTATCAGACATATACTTCAGGTTCTTCACAAGCCTTTATCTACTTCCAATTCTAGAAATTCTATAGAATCCAAAATATAAAACTTATGAAAAAACTCTTTTTTGTATTTGTCTTTACTCTTTTTCCTTTCCTGACCAAAGCACAATTGGGAGTTCGTACAGCTTATACTTTTACAGATAAGGTTTATCATTACGGATTTGCAGGTGTTTCTTCGAATAGTGATCCTTTCTATGGAGGTTTTTCATATTATGGAGGCGCTCATATAGGGAGTCATAAAGGGAAGGTGCAGTTTGTCCCTGAGATAGGAGCAGAGCTTTATATGATGCTTTTCGGAATAGGACTTTCAGCAAATACCCACGCCATCACGCCCCGTGCAGGGATATCTTTCTTTAACAAATATCAACTACAAGCAGGCTATTCCTTGCCACTAAGGGAAGGAGCTACCTTTGAGGGATTTACCCTAAGTTTCGTTATCAATATATTTGGAGGAATGTCCCCTTGGTAGAAATGAAAACATTTGATAGCTTTTCCGCTTTAGCAGATGCCTTACAAAAGGATGAATGCTCTTTTTAGAAGATGAAAGTCACTATGTTAGGCAACTAATGAGGTTTCCTATTGAAGAACTCTCTACCTATCCTTATCTTTTATTTGATGCGCTAGATCGTATAGATGCCTCACATACACGTAGCTTTTATGAGATGGCTCCTGCCTATGAAAAACTATATAGAGACTTCTCTTATTGGGTATGTAACCTCATTTCTATCTTTCCTGAAAAAGAAAAAGCATTAGAGGCTATTTCAGAGGATATGCTCTTGGAAATCACTCGGCTTACTCCCAAGCAAGCTATTCTCATAGCCCAAGCTTACAAAGAACAATATCCTAAACTAAAGAATACCATTACCAATAAGACTGAACTTCAGCTACACTTTGATGTAACAGGAGAGAAAGCTTGGATTGTAGAAGGAGAAGAGGAGCTTTTTGGAGAGATATGGGATTTTTATTATGTAATTTCCGATGCTACAGGGGAGGTGGAATATACTTTTAATCACCACGGCACACGAGATCCTCACCTAAGAGAACACTCCTATCAGAAGAAAAAGGAGTAATAGAGGATGAATTTCTTAGGATAAATTGATTTTTTTAGCTATCTTTGCAATTCTAAAACAAAACTTTCTTGAAAGAAAAAATACCTTACAGAAATCTAACATTTAATACCTAAAAAATATGTCTGAAGAAATTAAAGAAAGATCTAATAATTTTATAGAAAATATCATTGAGGAAGACCTCGCAGCAGGCTTCCCAGCCAACGCTTTGCGCTTTCGCTTTCCCCCAGAACCCAATGGCTACTTGCACCTCGGTCACGCGAGTTCTATCTGCCTCAACTTTGGATTGGGATTGCGCTACAATGCCCCTGTAAATTTGCGTTTTGATGACACCAACCCTTCTAAAGAAGAACAAGAATATGTAGATGCGATTCGCCGCGATGTAGAGTGGCTCGGATTCAAATGGGATAAAGAATGCTATGCTTCCGACTATTTTCAAGAGCTTTACGACTGGGCAGTAATGCTCATCAAACAAGGAAAAGCTTATGTCGATAAACAAACCTCTGAAGAAATCGCCGCTCAAAAAGGTACCCCTACGACAGCAGGTACCGAGAGCCCCTATCGCAATACCTCTCCTGAGGAAAACCTCGCCCTTTTTGAACGTATGAAAAACGGTGAGTTCGAAAATGGTACCTATGTACTCCGCGCCAAAATAGATATGGCATCGCCTAATATGCTAATGCGCGACCCTATCATCTACCGTATTATGAACGCTTCACACCACCGCACAGGCGACAAATGGCATATCTACCCTATGTACGACTGGGCTCACGGCGAAAGCGACTACCTCGAACAAATATCACACTCCCTTTGTACATTAGAATTCTTGCCTCACAGAGAGTTATACGATTGGTTTTTAGATCAAGTATACGACAACACTCGTACCCGTCCTAAGCAACGTGAGTTTGCCCGCCGCAACCTCAGTCACACCATTGTAAGTAAGCGAAAACTCTTACAATTAGTAACCGAAAATTATGTGGCTGGCTGGGACGATCCTCGTATGCCTACTATCTCTGGTTTGCGCCGCCGTGGGTATACCCCCGAAGCCATTCGCAAATTCGCCGATACCATTGGTATTGCCAAACGCGAAAACCTCATCGATGTATCGCTATTGGAATTCTGCGTGCGCGAAGACCTCAATAAAAAAGCTAACCGCGTAATGGCAGTCCTCGACCCTGTGAAGGTGGTGATTACCAATTATCCTGAGGGGCAAGAAGAATGGCTTGACGCCGAAAATAATCCCGAGGTTACCCCTATGACTTTCCGCAAAGTGCCTTTTAGTCGTGAATTGTATATCGAGCGCGACGACTTCCGCGAAGAAGCCGATAAAAAGTATTTTCGATTGAAATTAGGAGGGGAAGTACGCCTTAAAAATGCTTATATCATCAAAGCTGAAAGTGTCGTAAAAGATGCTCAAGGAAATATTACCGAAATACATTGCACTTACGACCCCGAAAGCCGCAGTGGTAGTGGTAGTGAGGCGAGCACTCGTAAGGTAAAAGGTACACTTCACTGGGTGTCTGTTCCTCACGCAGTCCCTGCAGAGGTACGTCTCTACGACCGCCTTTTCACTATAGCAGAGCCAGACCGCCAAGAGGATAGTTTTTTGAATTATATCAATCCTAATTCTCTCAAAGTAATTACTGCTTATGTAGAACCTAGTCTGCAGACTGTCCAAGCAGGATACACTGTACAGTTCCAGCGACTTGGCTATTTCTGTGTGGATACAGATAGTACTACCCAGAAGCTTGTATTTAATAAAACCGTTGGCTTAAAAGATACTTGGGAAAAGGTAAAAAGCGAGGAGTAAGAATAGTTTTATCAAATAATACAAACTCTTGTTCAGGAAAACACAAGAGAGTGAGATTACTACTTCAACTAAGACAGAAAGGCTAATAATCTCATTCTTCATTCTTAAACAAAAACCTCATAGAGGGTATAGTTAGGAATAAGATAGTTCAGAATTTAATTAAAAAATAGGAACAAATCATGGAAGATATTTTTAAACCTAATAGTCTATCAATAAAAGAAATATTTGGGAATGCTGATAGTTTATATCAGATTCCAAGATATCAACGCCCTTATTCTTGGGGGGATGAACAATTGGAAAAATTATGGGAGGATTTGGTAGATGCCAAAGAAAATGAGCCTAATTATTTTTTAGGATCCATTATCACAGCAAAACCTGAAGATAACAATAACTATTTGGATATAGTAGATGGGCAACAAAGATTAACGACTTTAACTATTTTACTTTGTGTTTATAGAGATTTATATCCTGAAATAAATAACGGTATTTTGGAGGAAGACCCATTTGCTATTGATGGAAAGACTGTTAGTAATTCTATCAAGTTTAATGATAGATTCCAAAGATTACGTTTGCGTACGCACTCTAATCATCAAAGTGATTTCGACAAATTGATACTTTCAGAAAATGCTACTACCGATTCTAAAGAAATAAAAAAACCTACAAAACAGGATCTAAGAAAAGATGAACCCAAATTTAAATTTATAAATTCTGCTTTCTTTTTTAGAGAAAAACTTATTTCTATTGGTGAGAAAGAAGCTGGAGAACTTTTGAATTATCTTTTTAATAAAGTAAAGATTATAAGAATAGATTGTAAGTCCGTTTCTTTTGCCATCAAGTTATTTCAAGTACTAAATGACAGAGGACTTGATTTGTCAAATTCTGATTTAATAAAAAGTTTCTTAATTGAAAAGATACAGAAAAAGTATAACGATGATAGTGAAATAAGAAAACAAAAAGAAGAACAGTTTATGGATGATTGGAAAGAGTGTGAAAACTGTTCAAATAATACAGAGACTACTCTAAATGATTTATTCGTTATGTATGAATATTATCTGTTAGCACAAAACCCTAAGAAATCATTGTATGATGAATTGAGAAATGAGTTGAAGGATAAAGATTCTAATGAGACTATAGCAGACATTAAGAATTTTATCCACACTTACCAAACTGAAATCTTTGACAAAGAGGATAAAATAATATATTCTTTTTTCTATATTCCTTGGGGAATGTATTGGAGAACTATATTGCTAACAGCATTAAAAGAAAAATATTCTGAATATGAAGAATTTGTAAAAGTTTTTAGACGTTATTACTATCTGAATTGGATAGCAGGAAATACCCTATCTAAAATCAAACAGACCTCTTTTAATCTTATTAAATCAATAAAAGAGGAAAAAACTCTGCGAAATATTACGGAAGAATTAAACAATAGTTTAGTGTCAGACAATACTATCAGAAAAGCTATTGAAAATCTAAGAGGGGATATTTATAATGAAAAATGGTGCAAACCTCTCCTATTTTTAATAGAATATAATCAAACAGATGATTCAAATATCTCCTTTTTGGATATAGCAAATAGAAATATACAAGTTGAACATATATTACCCCAAAAATATTATAATAATGAAGATTGGAAAACTATTTTCGAGAAAAATGATGAGACTAACAGTTGGCTAAATTCTGGACGAAACTTAACTCTTTTAAGTGGAAAGAAAAATGTTGAAGCAGGAAATAAAGATTTTAAAACAAAAATTGAATCTTATACAGGAAAAGGTTTCTATTCAAATAACCAAGAAGGTATTACAGCATTCCGAATAACTCAACAAATAGTAGACAACTATAATAAAGGACTATTTGGTAAAAAGTGGAATAAAGAAGCTTTGAAAGATAGATGGAATTGGTTCTGTACTCAGGTAGAAACCATTTTAGAAATTGATTTAACTGAAATAAAAGAATAAAATCATGGAAATCAGTAATATTAACCAATTAGATCTTAACAGTAATATCTATACCTATGCTGATTATCTATTATGGCAATTCAAACAACGAGTGGAAATACTCAAAGGGAGAATCTTCAAAATGGCTGGTGCGAATATCAATCATCAGAAGATTTCAAGAAACCTAACCACTGAGCTATATCCTTTCTTTAAGAGCAAACAATGCCAGCTATTTTATGCCCCCTTTGATGTGGTACTCCCCAGCCGAGAGGGTGAGGAAAATACAGTGGTGCAACCTGATCTATGTATTGTATGTGATCCTGAAAAAATTAGCTGATGGTAAGCGTTGTTTAGGTGCTCCTGATCTCATCATAGAGATACTTTCTCCAGGGAATACTAAACATGATACAGATGATAAATTTCATCTGTATGAAGAAGCTGGGGTAAGTGAATATTGGATTGTACGTCCCAATGATAAGTAAGTAAATATCTTTGTTTTAGAGAATGGATCTTATCGTGGACTTGCTCCTATTGCTGAAGGAAAGAATATTCATTCTATAAAATTTCCCGATCTAAGTATCAATACTAAAACTATCTTTGAAGAATGAAAATACCTAAACTCCTGCTTTTTCTATATTGTACTATAGCTAGGGGACAACATGGGAGTCTATCAGATCCTCACTTCCCTGTTAATAAGGAGTTACTGCTCGTATTGGTCAATGCTCAAAGGAATCAAGGTTGCTTGTGTGGAGATACCTATTACCCAGCAGTACCTCCCTTGAAATGGAGTGATAAGCTCACTACAATAGCTCAAAAGCACAGTGAAGAGATGTCTGTGCGCAAACAGCTTACCCACTATAGTAAGAATGGAGCTGATCCTGGGAAACGCCTGAGCAAGGCTGGCTACCATTGGCGTGCCTATGCTGAGAATATCGCTATGGGTAGTTTTGAGGAACGTACTGTTATCGAAGGATGGCTCATGAGTCCCAAACATTGTGCCAACATCATGAACCCTCACGTAAAAGAAATGGGAATAGCTCGTAAGGGCAGGTATTGGACGCAAGTCTTTGGGCGTGAGGAGTAAAAAAT
>CAJPPS010000033.1 GCA_905372595.1 uncultured Capnocytophaga sp.
ATGATTATTGGTAAAGAATTTCATAAGAAAATATAAGGGAAGAGGCAAAAAATATTTTTTTTTATAATTAGAGGGGTAAAAAAGGTAAAATTATGCTATCTTTGCTATTTATTTCGAGATACAGAGTAAAAACTTTTATAAAAATGGTATGAGTATAGAAATACAGAAGAGTCATATCCGTGAATGGATATGGACGATATTATCCATAGTGTATATTTTCAGTCCGTTGGATATTCTCCCAGATGTTCCTGTGGTAGGCTGGTTAGATGATTTTTTCATAGTAGCCACGGCAGTACTTAACCTTATCCAAGGCTATACAGAGGATAATAACCAAAGCCTTTCCAGACTTCTGAGAATCTTTAAGTGGGTACTTATTGTTCTGGGAGTTATCTGTATAGTGCTTGTCCTTCTTTTAGGTGCTCTTATTGTGAAACTACTGAGTAGTTAATAGAGTAGGAGATAGTTTGTTCCTAGAATCTTTATATCTAATTATAATTCACGGTCTTGATACGGTTGCCTCTCTCATAGAAAGCTTCAGAAGAGAGCTTGCCAGAGGCATCATAGTACTTCCAAGTGCCATCTTTCTGGTCATCTTTGTAAGTACCTTCTTCACTGATTTTTCCACTAGGATAGTATTCCTTATAGGAACCGTGTAAGTTGCCGGCTACATAGTTACATTCTATGTAAAGAGCTCCTTTGAGGGTATATTTCTTCCAACTCCCTTCTTTAAAATTGTTCTTATAAGTACCTTCTTCACGGACGGTACCATTATCATTATTTTCTATATATTTTCCGTCTTTTCCGTCATTCTTATAGTTGTATTCTTCCTTAAGCTTTCCGTTATTGTCGAAGAAATATTTTCTGTTGGTAAGCTTATCTTCATTGTAGGTATCTTGGCGAATGAGTATGCCTGCATCATTATATTTTTTTCTAAAGCCGTGGAGCTTGAAATCCTTATAGGATACTTCACTTTCAATCTTTCCATTTCGGTAGAATTCTCTTTGGGTATAAGTACCTTTATCCTTGTATTCTCTCTCGGAGAGGGGTAGCCCATTTTCCCAAATTTCTTGCCATTTGCCAGTAGGCTTGTCATTGTCATAATACTCAGTAGCGGTATAGTCCCCACGATTGCCAGACATTTTTTGCCATTGCTTTCCGTGGAGCTTTCCGTCCTTATAGTTTTCTATCTTACGAGGCTTACCTTCACTATCATAGTATTTCCATTCTCCATTAGGCTTACCTGCTTTGTAGGAGAGTTCTGTGCGGAGCTTTCCGTCACTGGTATATTCTTTACTAGTCCCTTCTAATTTTCCTTCTTTGTAAGTACGAAGCTCTTTTTCCTTACCTTCATCATTATAGAAGATGGATTTGCCGTCAAGAACTCCTTTTTTGAAGTTTTTCTCAGCCATAAGGTTGCCTTGTGGGCTATAGCTTTTGTAAGAGCCGTTCATACGTCCGTTCTCAAAAATAACCTCATAGTAAGCTCCTCCACCAAGAGCTACTTTATAAGCTCCATCTAGGGGGTCGCCTGTTTTTTCTAATTTATAGAGCTTTTCAGTGCCGAATACCTGTTCTGTAATTTCATTGTCAGAAAGGAATTTTTGGGCATATCCTCCTGTAGTGGTGGCTAGTAAAAGAGTTATCAGAAGCTGTTTCATTTCTTTTAAATATAGAAGCAGGGCAAATGTACAAAAATTAGAGCAAACTAGAATATAAAAGACCAAAATTTATTTTTTTGTTAGTGATTTTTTTGTAATTTTGCCAATATTCTCAAACCTTTTCTATGATGAAAGCATTTGTTTCTTTTTTTTGTATTTTCTTTCTTTTAGTGGGCAAAGGAACCACTTGGGCTCAAGACCCCTTAGAGAAGCAACCCTTACAAGACCCTCTAGAGGCACAAATCCGGAAAGCTAAATATACTATTGACTCCATTGTATCTACCCAAAAGCGGATGCTTAATAAGCAACTTGCCTCTGTGGAAGATCTTCTAGAGCAGAAGAAAATCACCTCATCCGATGCCAAGCGACTGAAAGAAGCCCTTGAGATACGCTCCCAGCAACAAGTGAAAGAGTTTATCTATCATCAAGCGCAAAACCTACAGCTCCAGCTCCAGAAAGGAATAGCCGAGAGAGCCTCTGATAGCCTCAGAGTAAGCCCTCAGAATGCCCTTTCTTCCCCCTCTTATGAGAGAGTACTGGCACAGGTGGATTCCTTAGCCTCACAAGAGAAGGAGGATACTTACAGAAGGCGATATACTGATCGAGGGGAATCATTCTCTCCTTATATTGCCCTGAGTGCATTGAACTTGGCTAGCAAAGAACATTTTGGAGATAAGCGTCTGAGTCCGTTAGGCTCTAAATCCTTTGAGATAGGCTTTTATAGCAATTATCGATTGAAGAAGAATGATAACCTTTTACACCTCACCTATGGACTTTCTTGGGTATATAATAGCTATAAAATTCGTGGAGACCTCCACTATGATTGTCAGGGAGGGAATACCGTACTAACGCCTTATTCACAGGAGCTTACCAAATCTAAATTCCGCAATCATTACCTAATGCTTCCCGTAGAACTGGAATGGGATTTTTCCCAGTCAGAAAGCTATAGAGGAACTTCTTATTTCTCTACACATCAGTCCTTTCGCTTAGGAGTGGGTGTTTTCCTTGGAGTTCTTCTGGATGATAGTCAGAAACTGAACTGGGAAGTATCAGAAGATTCTTATAAATTACTATTACGTAAGAACCTCAGAACGAATCGCACAAGTTGTGGGCTTTCAGCTCATATAGGCTATGGGCAATCCAGCCTTTACTTCCGCTATAGCCTTTCTCCACTTTTTGTAGGAAATGCTGTTGGAGAGTATCCTTTTTCTGTGGGAATCCGTATAGGAAGATAGGCTTCATTCAAGGTAATTTCTAAGAAATGAAAAGATGGTATAATATTCTATGGATTGCTCTTGTGGTATTGCCCTGTAAAGCGCAGCAAAAGGTAGTTTCCGCTCAAGGAGTGGCTGTTTCCTATGTGAATATAGGGATTGTAGGCACCTCTAGAGGACTTATTAGTAATGAAAGAGGTGAATTTTATCTGGAGCGATTACGTGCTAACCCTACAGACAGTATTTATTTTTCACATATAAGCTATGATTATAAAGTATTGCTTGCCAGTGAAATAAAAGATAAAATAGAGCTACACGAGACAACTATAAAGCTCCCAGAGACTTCATTTTCCCTTAAGAAGTCCAAAGAACATATCCTAAGGAGTAAAGGCGTACGAGCTCTATTCACACTTTGTGGAGATATAAAGGAAACCTTTTCGCCAGAAGAAGGAAGTGTGCTGAATGCTGAGCTAGGGGATTTCTTTAAGCTCGAGAAGGATACAAAGCTCACAGAGTTCAGTATAGATATCCTTAAGAGCGAACTGTATATGGCGAAATTACGAGTGGTAGTCTATGCTACAGATTCACAACATAAAACCTTTACACCATTGCATAAAGAGCCTATTTATATAGAAATTTTCCCTAGTGTGCAATCACAAACCTTTACAGAAAAACTCTCTATTTTTGCTCCTAAGGGAGAAGTGTGGGTAGGAGTTCAGTTTGTGGAGATGCGAGGTAAGGATGAGGATACTCTCTATTTCCCTTCTACTATTAATACCTGTTATATCCGCTATCCAGATGGTAAGATACGTCCAGTGAACAAAAGGTTGGGAATTCCCTTCTCTATAAAAGGCTATGACTATGAAGTTCTCGGTGATTGATTTAATTAAAGAAAGTGTTTTTTTATTGTGTAAAAAAACTAAAAAAAGATATGTTTAAAAAAAATATTTCTTTTTTGTGTGGCAAATAAAAGAAAATTTGTACATTTGCGCTGGTAAATCTTTATTTTTAATCCTAAGTTTGTATGCAGATATTAAAATTCGGTGGAAAGTCACTATCCAATGGGAAAGGGCTGGAGGCAGTCCTCTCTATTATTTCAAAGAAAGTAGCTCAAGGACAGCCTATTGCAGTGGTTGTATCGGCTCGTGATAAGGCAACAGACCAGCTGGAAGCAATGCTTGAAAAGGCAAGTAAAGGAACGCTTGTGAATGAGGAATTTTCGGATTTCAAGCAATACCAAAGTGATGGACATTCAGTAGATTTTTCAGCAGAATTTTCTATCTTACAAAAGATATTTGATGGAGTTTCTCTCTTAGGAGACTATAATGAGAAAATAAAAGATAATACTTTAGCACAAGGAGAAATATTATCAGCAAAATTCATCAGTCATTTGCTCTCTGAGAGGGGAATACCAGCTCAGTTTGTAGATAGTAGGGCATTTTATGTTACCGATAGTCTTTTTGGAAGTGCCCAGCTAATTTCCGCTATCTCTCAGGAGAAAACACAGGCTTATTTTAAGGATTTTCCTAAAGGTGTAGTTCCTATTGTTACAGGATTTATTGCTGCTAATGAAAAAGGGGAAACCACTACTTTGGGTCGCAATGGGAGCAATTATTCAGCTTCTCTGTTGGCAAATTTTCTCAATGCTGAGGAATTACAGAACTATACTCACGTAGATGGAATATTTACAGCGAATCCAGAGCTGGTGCCACAGGCGAAAATTATCCGTCAGCTTTCATTTGAAGAAGCCAATGAATTAGCGAATTTTGGGACTTCTATCCTTCACGCTAAGACGATTATCCCACTTCTGGAGAAAAAAATTCCTTTGCGTATCCTTAATACTTTCAAAGCAGAGGATGCGGGTACTCTTATCTGTGAGGGAGATTCTGTAGGAGGCATACGAGCAATTTCTGTACTTGATAACTATGCCCTTATCGTACTCGAAGGACGTGGATTGCTTGGTAAAGTAGGGGTAGATGCTCGTATATTCAATGCCCTAGCTCAGGCTAAGATTAGTGTAAGTATCATCTCTCAGGGTTCTTCTGAACGAGGGATAGGTTTCTTAGTAGCCAATAAGGATGCTCGGAAAGCTCAACAGGCACTTGAGAAAGAGTTTGAGATAGATGTTTATAACCACGATGTAAGCCAAGTGAGCGTAGTGGAAAATGTAGGAGTAGTTTCCATTGTAGGGCAGGATTTAGCTGATTTTGATAAGCCTTATAATGCACTGGTACGCAATCAAGTAGCTCCTTTTCTGATTAATAATTCTGCTACAGGGAAGAATGTGAGTATCGTTATTCATAAGAAAGACCTTCCTAAGGCGGTGAATGTGATTCACGGGGAGATTTTTGAAATCTCTAAGCGGATTAATCTGGCAATTTTTGGAAGGGGAACCGTAGGAAATACCCTTATCCAGCAGATATTTCAAGCGAGAGAGGATATTCTTAAGAGGAGAAATATCAACTTGCAGATTATTTCGGTGGCGGACTCTAAGCAGTTTGTTTTTGACCCCAAAGGAATTTCTACTACACAATATGATAATTTTGCTCAAGAAGCCACACCTTATACCCTCAATGAGTTTATTGGACTGGTACAACAGCACCATCTAGAGAACCTTCTAGCGATTGATGTTACCGCTAGTAAAACTTTTGTGGAGAATTATTTGCCCTTGGTTGAGAATGGTTTTGACCTAGTTTCTGCTAATAAGATAGCCAATACAATTGATTATCCTTTCTATAAAAAATTACGAGAAACCCTCGCTCAATATAAAAAACAGTACCTGTATGAGACCAATGTAGGAGCAGGACTTCCACTGATAGATACTATAAAACTTCTACATCATTCAGGAGAAAATATTACACGTATTAAGGGAATTTTCTCAGGGACACTGAGCTTCCTCTTCAATACCTACTCAGCAAGTGAAGCCCCTTTCAGTGAGATTCTTCGCAAGGCTATTGAGAGTGGTTATACAGAGCCCGATCCACGAGAAGACCTCTGTGGGAATGATGTGGGGCGTAAGCTTCTTATTTTAGCTCGCGAGCTGGATTTGGAGAATGAGTTTGAGGAAGTAGCCATTGAAAACCTAATCCCTGAGCACTTGAGAGAAGGTAGTCGAGAAGAGTTTCTCTCACGCTTGAATGAATTTGATGCTATTTATCAAGAAATCAAAGATAAAGCACCTAAGGGGACTGTATTACGCTATGTAGGAGACCTTCACGGGGATCTCTCCCAAACAGCTACGGCACGCTTGGAAGTAAAGCTTGTGGCAGTGCCTGAATCTAGTGCCTTAGGGCAGGTCAAAGGAGCCGATTCTATCTTTGAAATCTATACAGAATCCTATGGAGAAAATCCTATTGTGATACAAGGAGCTGGAGCCGGAGCCGCCGTTACCGCACGAGGTGTCTTTGGCGATATCCTTAGAATTATTGGAAACAAATAAAACTAATTCCTATGCACATTCATAAAAAAGACCTCATTGCAACCATTCGCCTTACTCAAGAGGAAGTGAATCCTGATACAGTAAACCTCTTATTGAAGGATCCCACCCTGAGGGCAGATCATATCATTCTGAATCTTAGTGAGGTAAAGACACTTGATGAGGAAGATTTGGACACTCTATTCTATTTCTCAGAGATGTTCCGAACAGAAACAAATCATTCTTTTGTAGTGGTTTTTCCTGATTATGATCCAGACACTTTCCCTGAGGAGCTTGTAGCTTGCCCTACCCTTCAGGAGGCTTTGGATATCATTGAGATGGAAGAGATTGAGAGAGATCTTTTTAAGGAATAAATATGAAAAAAATCCGTACCTTTCAGTTTATTTTAGCACTATTATTGCTAGGAATAACCTTATTTTTGTTATTTACAGGAACTATTGAAAATCCTCTTTCTAGGTGGGTTCTCTTGCTTCTTTCTATTTATAATACTATCACTTTAGGAAGGAGCTATGTAAGGTCTTATAAGAAAAAACAGGAGTAAAAACTATTTTTTTAAGTAAAAATCATTACTTTTGCACCCCTAAACAAATGACTGACGTGATGGAAAAAGTAATTGATGAAAGTAAGCAAGGCACAGCCCTTACAATGCAGGACGATCTTAAGAATACCCGAAAGCTCTATATAGAAAGTTATGGTTGTCAGATGAATTTCTCTGATAGTGAGATTGTGGCTTCTATACTTCATAAAGTAGGCTTTAATACAACGAATGATCTTAATGAGGCAGACCTGGTACTCATTAATACCTGTTCTGTTCGTGAAAAAGCGGAGCAGACTATCCGTAAGCGTTTGGAGCAGTTCAATGCTGTAAAGCGTCATAAACCTGCAATGAAAGTAGGTGTATTGGGCTGTATGGCAGAACGACTTAAGCATAAATTTCTAGAGGAAGAACATATTGTGGATTTGGTAGTAGGACCTGATGCATATAAGGACTTGCCCAATCTCTTGGCAGAGGTAGATAATGGTCGAGATGCAGTGAATGTTCAGCTCTCTAAGGATGAAACCTATGCAGACATCTCTCCTATACGCCTCAATAGTAATGGCGTAACGGCATTTGTTTCTATTACTAGAGGGTGTGATAATATGTGTACATTCTGTATTGTACCTTTCACTCGTGGGCGAGAAAGAAGTCGTGATCCTCATTCTATCCTTGATGAAATAAAGGAACTTCAAGAGCGAGGCTTTAAGGAAGTAACCCTACTGGGGCAGAATGTAGATAGTTACCTCTGGTACGGGGGAGGACTTAAGAAAGATTTTGAGAAAGCTTCAGCTATTCAGCAGGCTACAGCAGTGAATTTTGCTAATCTTCTGGATATGGTGGCGGTAGCTTTTCCTAAAATGCGTATTCGCTTTTCTACCTCTAATCCTCAGGATATGACTTTAGAGGTAATAGATACAATGGCAAAGCATTCCAATATCTGTAAGTATATACACTTACCTGTACAGAGCGGTAGTAACCGTATCCTTAAAGCAATGAATCGCTTACATACCCGAGAGGAATATTTTGCCCTGATAGATGGAATCCGTGAGAGAATCCCTGATTGTGCCATCTCACAGGATATGATTACAGGCTTCCCTACCGAAACAGAGGAAGACCATCAGCAGACCCTTTCTTTAATGGAATATGTGAAGTATGATTTTGGATTTATGTTTGCTTATTCTGAACGCCCAGGTACTTTAGCAGCACGTAAAATTCTAGATGATGTTCCTGAGGAGGTTAAGAAACGTCGCCTTACTGAGATTATTGATCTTCAGCAAAAGCACAGTCATTTCCGTACTCAAGCACAGCTAGGCAAGGTAGTAGAGGTGCTTATAGAAGGGAACTCAAAAAAATCTGATCAGGAATGGATGGGACGTAATACCCAGAACACAGTCGTTGTATTCCCTAAAGAACATTACAAAGTGGGGGATTTTGTGAATGTAAAAATAACCAATTGTACTTCCACTACTCTTATTGGAGAAGCAGTGGGGTATAGTGATATGAACTAATATATAACAAAATACAAATCGCTGTTATGAAAAGGAATATAGGAAAATTGGACAAGCAGATACGCTTACTATATGTATTGGTAGTAGCTATCTTAGGGGAATTTAAATTGCTTCCTAATCACGTATGGGCATCAGTCTTGGGAGTGATCTCAATGGCTTTTATAGTTACTATACTGCTCAATTTTTCGCCTATTTATAGGCTCTTTGGGTGGAGTACCTACAAAGAAAAGGAACGTAAAGAGGCGTAAGCCTCTTTACGCTTCTCTCTTCTGGCAGACAAATAAGCTATGCCCTTTCCCTAAATGATCATAAGTTTTGACAACCTCCAAGCCCGCTTCCTCAAGATAGGAAAGCATATCTTGTGAATAGAACATCTTACTATTACCATTAGCCATTACTGAGAAGTATAGGCTGATTTGGGTGACACAATAAGCTCCTGTCTCATACTGTTGCCTATCCCAGTAGGATTCCATAATATATAAGCGAGAAGAGGAATTCATAGCTCTAGCTGCACGTCTAAGGATAGAGATTACCTGTCCAGGAGAAAAACAATCTAGGAACTGACTCATCCAAATGACATCAAATCCAGAGGGAAAAGCCGTGTTCTCATCAAGCAAATTGGCGGGAAACTCTTTGATACGTTCAGCACCTACTTTTCCTTCGGTAGCTTTACGCATCAGTGCTAGCTGTTGGGGTAAGTCCATAATGGTTACTTCTACTTCAGGCTGATAGGATACACATTCCATAGCCCATCGTCCGGTGTTACCTCCTACATCTAATAGTTTTTTGATTGGTTCAGAGAAAATAATAGCCAAAGCTTCCTTGAAAGAATGATCTGAATAAAAATGGTCAAAAGCAAACCATTTTTCCTGTGCTTTTTTAGGGAGTTGAGAAAGTCCCTCATAGATGGTAGGCCAATTTCCAAAAACTTTCAGTCCTTCAGGGGTTCCTTTCTCTAAAGTTTCTTCCATATAAAACAGCCCTTGATAACAAACTTCGTGGATAAAGTCCATATTTACTCTTACAGATTCATCCTTGAGTAAGAACCAGCCTGCTTTGGTAAGGAAAAACTTATCCTCTTGTACAAGAACAGTACCTATAGAGAGAGAAGCCTCCAGTAGTACCTGAATGGCATAAGGAGAGCGGTTAGATAGGGAAACAATCTCTGGTTGCGTCAATCCTTGAGGGTGTTCATTAAGGAGCTGGAGAATGCCAAACTTCAACATTAGTCTGGATACCTGAAAAGCTACGGGAGCAAAAGCTATTTCTTGTGCTAGCCGTTGTGCTTCTTTTGCTGGGAGTTGTTCTTGGGTATAGCGTTTTTCTATATCAGGAGATAAGTTCATTGGATTTGTATTTT